>CALKJX010000317.1 GCA_937995555.1 uncultured Elioraea sp. | reverse complement strand
AGCCGGTGGCGGCGGGGATGCAAGTTGCGCTAAACCTGCCCACATCTGATGTGGAAATTTCAGGACGAGGTGAGCCGTGGTCGATTTCGATGCCCAGATCCGCAGGACCGAATCCGAGGTGGCCGAGGCCCAGGCCAAGATCAGCCAGATGACCGCGCGCATCGAGGCGGCACGGGCGAAGCTCGGAACGGGCGCCGACATCTCGATCGACATCGAGAACGCGACGCTCGAGGACGTGCGCAACCACACCGAACTGATGAACGCCAACATCGCCGAGCTGATCATGGGGCTCGACGACGTGACCGCCGCCTTCTCGAAGGACTTCGAGCAGATGCGCTCGAAGACCGGCTGGGAAAGCTTCGTGGGCATCTTCAGCAAGGCCCGGGCGGAGGCGATGCGGCAGGAGCGGATGCGGCTCGCCTCGATCGACGACAAGCTGCAGGATCTGATCGGCAAGTCCGACGTGATCGTGCGGCTGCTGCAGGGTCAGCTCGACCTGCTGAACGTCCAGCGCGCGAGGGTCGAGACCAACCTGGCCGAGACGCTGACCGAGCGCGAGGCGACAGTGGCGGCGCTCGAGTCCCTGCGCGCCGAGATCGCGGCGATGGATCCGAGGATCATCGAGCTCGAGAACCGCATCGCGGTCGAGCAGGACGCCGCGACGCGGACCCGCCTCGAGACCGAGCTTGCCGCGCTCAACACCCGGCACAACGAACTGGTGCAGTCCGAGCAGGTGGCGCTGGCCAGGAGCCAGACGCTCGAACGCTACATCGAGAAGGGCAAGACCTGGGTTGATTCGCTGCAGAACCAGGCGGCGACGCAGATGGTCCTGATCAACAAGCTGCAGACCGACACCAAGCAGCGCGTGGTGCTCTACGATGCGCTGTCGAAGTCGCTGAAGACCGCGCAGCAGCAGGACGTGGCGCACCGGATCAACGAGATCGGCGTCCGCACCGATCAGGAGGCGCAGGCGGCGATGGCGGCGATCGGCACCGCCACCACGCAGCGGATGGCCGAGATGATGGAGGCGCACGAGGACCACATGGTGTTCGCCCGCAAGGTGCTGGAGCAGAAGGCCAAGGCCGACGAACGCTTCGCCCGGCGCTTCGCGGCGATCGTGGAGAAGCACGACAAGAACCTCTACGGGGCCTGAGTGACCACCGCCGCCGACCTCGCCGGCGACCACGCCGAAATCTATGACGCGCTTGTGGCGCGGCGCTACTTCGCCAAGTTCGAGCGCATCACCCGGCACCTTGCCCGGGTCGCCGCGGTGATGGAGGACGAGGGCCGCATCGGCAAGGCCGATACCGCGGTCATCGGGCGCTATGTGTCCGGCCTCGCGGCGACCTTCCGGGCGCTCGGGCACAAGTACCTGTTCGCCGGGCGCGAGGGGCTGCCCCGGCTGACCTTCGACCGGGTGGAGAGCGGCTTTCCGGTCTATGCCGAGCTTCTGACCATGGCCAACGATGCCGCGCAGGCCGGCCGGCACCTGCGCAACATGCCCTCCGAGGCCGAGCTGCGCGACGAGATGGTGCGCGAGATCGTCGGCGAGCAGCGCATCCCGACCCGGCTGCAATATGCGCTCGCCCAGCGGCTCTACTACGAGGAACTGATGCAGCGCGACCTGTTCTGGGCGCGCAACGACCCGGTGGCGCTCTGGCAGGGCGACCTCCAGGGCGGGCGGCGGCGGTATCTGGTGCACTGGGCGGTCTATGACAGTCAGGCGAACCTGCCGGTGCTCTACCTGATGGACGTCGAGGATTCCGGGCGCGTCGCGCTGCCGCGCGACCAGCGCCGCTGGCCCGAGGTGCAGACCCACCTGATGGCGCAGTCGCTGGCGGGGCTGAAACTTGTCACCATCGCCGCCGGCTTCGACCGCGACTTCGCCGACCTGCACCCGCGGCGGCTGCGGCGGCTGCACCTCGGCCCGATGTATTCCTCGGCCTTCACGCTGCAGACCGGCCCCCTGCGCGAGGTGCTCGTGGAGGCGCGCGCGCCCGAGGGCGAGGACTGGGCGCTGGCCTGGACCGTCGAGGACCTGGTGGCCGAGCGGGCCGAGCGCGAGCGGACCGGCTGGTTCGGCTCCGTCGAGCGGCAGATCTTCGCGCTCGACCCGTTCGGCGCGCGCGGCGCCGAGACCGGCGCGACCCGGATCGACCGCTTCCTGATCCTGCCGGAACGGCCGTTCCAGGTGCTGGCCGAGAAGAACCCGCCGGGGTTCGCCGGGCTGCGCAAGTTCGTCGTCAGCGAGTCCGGGCGGGTGCTGGCCGCGCCGTGAGGGAAGGACGATGACCGCGACGCGCGACACGATGGAACTGAAGGAAGAGGCGATCCGCCGGCACTATCCGGCGGCGGCGGCGATGCTCGAGGGGCTCGACCACGCGCCGCGCCTGGCCCGGCCGCGGGCCGAGGCGGCCGCGCCGGCGGCCGAGCGCTCGCCCGGCGTTCCGGCCGCCTCGCGCCGGTTCCGGCCGACCACGCCGGGTTTCGTCACCCGCACCGCGCAGCGGCCCGAAGGCGTGCGGCTTCTGGACCGGATCGCCGCGGTGGACGGCGACGACCCCATCCCCTCGCCCATTCAGGCGACGGTCGCGCAGGCGCTGCGCCGGTCGCTGGCCATCGCGCTGGCCCTCGGCGAGGGCTTCTCCGAGGCCACGGGGCTGGCCGAACTCAAGCGCGCGAACCTCGAGGGGCGGCTGCCGCCGGCGCGGGCGGCCGAGTTCGGCGAGCTTCTGGCGGCCGAGGCCCTGGCCGTGCTGCACAGTTTCGCCGATGCCGCCGCCTTCCTGCTTGCGCCGCAGGCCGGCGAGCGCACCGTCGAGATCGGCGCGCTCGAGGAGATTTTGACCGACAACGCGCCCCTCGCGCTGCACGGGGCGCTGTGGGAACTCGACCAGACGCTGGCCGTCCACGCCGCCGACGAGGCCGGACTGGTCGCGACCGTGCTGGCCTGGGCCGAGCAGCTGATGGCGAAGGTCGCCCGCCGCGCCGAGGGCGCGCCGCGCACCGGCGCCTTCGCCGGCGCGAGCTTCCGGATCGAGGCCGACGACCTGACGATCGCGGGCTTCGCGCCGTCGCGCAAGGGGCGCGGGACCGCCCTGGTGATGGCCTTCAAGAAGCCGCACGAGGTGATCGGCAACCACATCGCCAAGTATCAGGCGATGCGGCTGGCGAAGATGCTGATGGCCTACGACTTCGGCCGCCGGCTGAACCCGTTCGCGGAACTCGGCGGCTTCATCTTCACCTTCATGGGCGACGGCCAGCCCGGCACCGGCAAGACCACGCTGATCCAGATGATGGCCGGGCTGATCCACGACTACTGCCGGGTCGCGGGCTATCCGTTCCGCTACCAGAACCTCGCCATCGACAGCGTGGACAGCTACCAGGGCCGGTCCGGGCAGAACGCCCGGGCCTTCATCGACAGCATCATGGACCCCGCGGTGATCGGCTTCGGCACCATCGACGACATCGACCAGGTGGCCGGCAAGCGCGGCGACCGGCAGTCCTCGGCCGGCCAGCAGGAGATCACCGCGGTGCTGATGGGCGCCTTCTCGGGCGCGAACACGGTGGTGCGCGGCAACTGCACCTTCGGCATGTTCTCGAACTACCCCGAGAACGTGGACGACGCGCTGCGCCAGCGCGCGGGCGCGCGGTTCCTCGTGGACGGGCCGCAGACGCGCGAGGACTACATCGACATCCTGGCGCTGCTGCTCGGGCGCAACCATGCGATTCCGCTGGGCGCGCACGAGCTCTTTGCCGGGCAGGAGATCCGCCGCGCCGTCGCGGCGAGTTTCGAGAGCCATTCCCGCCCGAAGGAGGAGGCGCTGATCCGGGTGTGGGAGCGCGTCACGCGCGAGGTCGGGCCGCTCGACACGCTGGCGCGGATCGGCACCTACCTGAAGGCGATCCAGGAGGCCGACCCGCGCTTCACCGGCCGGGCGATCAAGAACATCACCGATGCGGTCAAGGTGCGGGCGATGGACTTCGAGCTGCCCGACGAGTGGATGGAGCAGCCCGAACTGTTCCTGTTTCGCAGCTACGACGAGAAGCTCGCGATGATCCGCGAGCTGATGCGGCCGATCACCGTCGAGATGGTGATCCAGGAGATCAACCGCTACGCCGACAGCGAGTTCCGCTACGGCGACCGGTCCGACGAGGCGGCGATCGCGGCCATGGTGCGCGACATGGGACGGGCGGAGGAGGCGAAGCGGCGGTATCTGCAGGGGCGCGGCGCGGCGCCGGCCGCCGAGGCCGCGAAAGACCGATGAGACGGCTGATCGAGAAGGGCCTGATGTTCGGCAACCTGGTGCCGGTCGAGTCGCCGGCGCTGGTGGAGCGCTACAACCGCGCGCTCGAGCGGCTGACCGGCCGGCGCACGGCGCTGGCGGATTTCCACATCGACATCTCGGGCTTCTCGCCCGAGGTCGGCGACGAACTGGGCGATCTGTCCTACCTCAACCCCACCGGCGCCAACCGGCAGTTCATCCTGCTGACCACGGCGCAGAAGGCCGCCCCGCTGCTCAATGCCGAGTTCTCGAGCTCGCGCACGATCCTGCGCCGCTTCATCGAGGAGAACGAGCCGCAGCTCTTCGCGCTGACCGCGCGCGATGCCGTGGTGGGTGAACTGGATGGTTCGGTTCTGGACCTCGCATCGCCCGCGCGGCTGCTCGACATCCGCCGGATCACCGTGCGGGCGGACACGCTCGGCGGCCATGTCGCCGAGGCGGAAAAGCTCGCCCGCCTGATCGAGCGCTTCCGCACCGAGCGCGACGCCTGGTGGGACGACGTTCTGATCGCCGAGATGATCGCGCTGGCCCGCGTGACCGGCGACGTCATCCGCACGCCGATCGCCGTGAAGGAGGCCAGCTTCGCCCAGGACGATTTCTGGACCGCACGGTTCGGCGGGGTCTATCTGTTCCGCTCGGTCAGGGAGCCGGCGGTGATCTCGGTCGGGCCCAAGGCGGGGCTCGGCGAGCTGCCGGTGCCGCTGATGCTCGACTTCTCCGATCGCAACGGCATCGCGCGCTTCCTCGAGGCGAACGGCCTGGTCGAACCGATCGTGCGCGCCCGCGGCATCGACGCGGCGGCGATCCTGCGCCAGAAGATGGACTTCATCCTGGTCGATGCCGCCGCCGGCGCCGGCGCCGACGTCGCCCGGGCCAGCCGCCGCGACCTCAGGCAGATCGTGCAGCGGCTGGGGCTGAAGCCGCCGCCGGCCTGGGACGGGCTGGCCGCACTCCTGCGCTGGGCCGAGGACGGCGGGCCCTGGCCACGCATCACCTCGACGCATCCGGCCTATTTCTATTCGCTCCGGGCGCGTCCGGGTGACCTGGCCGAGCTGGTCAACATGCTGCTCGCCGAACTTGCGCCGCTCGACGTGCGCCAGCTGTTCATCTGCCACAAGCCCGCCTTCTACCGCGCCTATGCCGGCTGGCCCGAGGCGAAGAAGGAGTGGGTGGCGGAGTTCCTGGCGCGCGAATACGCGGTGGACAAGGCGGGCGCCCGCGAAGCGCTGTTCGGCGGAGAGCCGGCAATGGCGGAGGATCCGCCCCGGAAGCCCCCGGCGCGCCGGCGCGGCCCCGACCGGAAGCGCCCTGCCGACATGATCGAGATCGTCGGCCCCTGGGGCGCGGTGCGAAGGCCGCCGCGATGATGGGCCTGCTGCGCCTCGTCGTCGTCGGGTTCCTGGTCCTCACGGTGTTCTACTGGCTGATCCGGCTCTACTGCCGGTCGCTGCGCCGGGAGTGGCTGGAAAAGCGGTGGGAACGCGAGGGTGCACAGGGCGACCGGAACGCCTATGTCGAGCGCGGACTGAAGGAGTATGACGCCTCGATCCGCCCGCGGCTGCTGATCCTCGTCTATGTGGTGCCCACGGTCGTGGTCGCCATCATCCTTTATGTCACCAGCTTCCGGTGAGGCTCGTCGATGCGTTACGTCAAATGGACCCTCGCAGCGCTGGTCGCGATCCTGGTCGTCGCCTTCCTGCACTACAACCTGCCGCAGCGCGACATCGTGCGGATCGTGTCCACCGAGAACCGCAGGATCGACTTCGGCGAGAATTCGATCTTCTGGGCCTCGCCCGATGTCGGCACCGCATCGGGCGCCACGCGGGACGTGTTCTTCATACAGACCGTGCGGCCGAACGGGCGCCCGATGGTGTATCGCAACGAGGATACCGGCTGGGGCTGGCCGCCCTATTTCAAGATCAACAGCTACAACCTCCAGACCCAGGCCGCGAACCTGGTCTCGACCGCGGAGGCACCGAAATGGGTGGTCATCACCCACTACGGCTGGCGCAACGAGTTCTTCACGATCTTCCCCAACGCCGTGGGCATCCGTCAGGTCGAGGGGCCCGACGTGGTGCTGATCCCCTGGCTCAACATCGTCATCCTGTCGGTCCTGGCGGGGATGCTGCTGCTCCTGTGGCGGATGTGGCAGCAGTTCCGCGAGCGCACGCTCGACCCTGCGCTGGCCCGGGCCGGCGACGCGATCGGGGCGGTCGATGCCCGGGCCGACGCCGCGCGCGCCCGTGCGCTGGGCGCCTGGGGGCGGTTCCGCGCCTGGCTCGACACCTGGCGCGAGAAGCCCCGGCGCTGAGCCCGCCCGCCGCCGCGCCCGCCGCCGCGCCCGCCG
>CALKJX010000316.1 GCA_937995555.1 uncultured Elioraea sp. | reverse complement strand
CCCATGGTATTGTTTGAACCATGTCCCTCGAAGCCGACCTCCTGATCGACCGCCGCCGCCTCAAGCGCGGCCTCGCCCTCTGGCGCATCGTCGCCGTCGTCGCCGTGCTCGGCGCCATCGCGGTCACGTTGCGCGATACCGGGCCCGCCCGCACCCTGCTCGGCGGCCATGTCGCGCGCCTCTCCGTCACCGGCCTGATCACCGAGAACCGCGAGCGCGACCAGGCGCTGCTCGACCTCGCCAAGGACGACCGTGCGCGCGCCCTGATCGTCGCGATCGACAGCCCGGGCGGCACCGTCTCCGGCGGCGAGGCGCTCCATCGCGCGCTCAGCGAGGTCGCGAAGACGAAGCCGGTGGTCGCGGTGATGGGCGGCACCGCCGCCTCGGCCGGCTACATGGTCGCGCTGCCGGCCGAGCGCATCTTCGCGCGCGAGGCGACCGTGACCGGCTCGATCGGCGTGATCATGCAGACCACCGAGTTCTCGGGCCTGCTCGAACGGCTCGGCATCCGCGCCGAGGCGATCACGGGCGGTCGGCTCAAGGACCAGCCGAGCCCGTTCCGTCCGCTCACCGAGGAAGGCCGCGCCGCGCTCGCCGCCGTGGTCCACGACCTCCACGCGCAGTTCATCCGCATGGTCTCGACCGGGCGCAACCTGCCCGAACCGGAGGTGCGCGTGCTCGCCGACGGCCGCGTGCTGACCGGCCGGCAGGCGATCGCGGCGCGGCTGGTCGATGCCATCGGCGGCGAGGCCGAGGCGCGCGCCTGGCTCGCGGCCGAGAAAGGGGTGCCGGCAAGCCTGCCCGTGCGCGACGTCGGCGACCCGGGCGAGCGGCAGTGGCTCTCGCGGCTGCTGCGTGACGCGCGGAAAGCCTTTTCAGATGAACGGCTTAGCCTTGACGGGTTGTTTGCCCTCTGGCACCCTTCGCTGCATTGAGGTGAACGGGGGCCGGGGGGCATGACGCGTTCGGAACTGATCGCCGAGTTGGCGCGGCTCAATCCGCACCTGATGCAGCGCGACGTCGAGGCGATCGTCGCGACCGTGTTTGACGAGATCACGGCCGCCTTGGCGCGCGGTGATCGGGTGGAGCTGCGGGGCTTCGGCGCGTTCAGCGTGAAGGACCGCGAGCCTCGGGTGGGGCGCAATCCCCGTACGGGCGAGCCCGTGGAAGTGGGCAGCAAGCGCATGCCGTTCTTCAAGGCCGGCAAGGACCTGCGCGAGCGGATCAACAAGGCCGGCGTGGGCCCGCGGCCGGCGCTCGCGGCGGCGCAGGCCTGAGCGGCGGGCCGGTGGACTGCAAGGAGGGCGGCGGATGCGGCTGACCTGGATCGTGACGCTGATTGCCGCCGTGCTGGTGATCCTGTTCGTGGTTTCCAACACCGCGCCGGTGGCGATCGGCCTCTGGCCGTTCGATGCGCGTGTGGTGCTGCCGCTCTCGGTCGCGGCGCTGGCGATCGCCGCGGTCGCCTTCCTGTTCGGCGCCGCGATCGCATGGTTCGCCTCCATGCCGCACCGGACGAGGGCGAAGCGGCTGGAGCGGTCGGTCGAGGTGTTGCAGGCGGAGGTTGGCACGCTGAAGGACCGGCTTGCGCATGCCGAGGCGCGCCGCCCGGCCGCGCCGCGTGCGCCCGCATCGACCGAGCTCGCGCTGCGCTGACCCGCCGGCTTCCGGTCCGGCGCGCGATGTGGTGTATCGGCGCGCCATGATCGCGCGCCCCGCCTCGCCTGCCGCCCGCATCGCCGTCGCGCTCGACACGCCCGACCCCGCGCGGGCCGCCGGCTGGGCGCGGGTGCTCGCCGGCCATGTCGGGATCGCGAAGGTGGGGCTGGAGCTGTTCGCCGCCGCCGGGCCGGACGCCACCGCGGCCGTGCGCGAGTCCGGCCTGCCCGTGTTCCTCGACCTGAAGCTGCACGACATCCCGAACACGGTGGCCGGCGCGGTGCGCTCGGCCGTGCGGCTGGGCGTCGCGATGCTGACGGTGCACGCGGCCGGCGGGGCGGCGATGATCGCCGCAGCACGCGAGGCGGCGGAGAGCGCCGGCGCGCAGCGGCCGATGATCCTGGGCGTCACCGTGTTGACCAGCCTGACCGCCGCCGATCTTGCCGCAACCGGCGTGGAGGATGCGCCCGCGTCGCAGGTGCTGCGGCTCGCGCGGCTGGCGGTCGCGGCGGGTGCCGACGGCATCGTATGCAGCCCGCTGGAAGTCGCGCCATTGCGTGTCGCGCTCGGGGCATCGGTGCCGCTCATCGTGCCCGGGATACGCCCCGCCGGCAGCCGGGCGGACGACCAGGCGCGGGTGATGACTCCGGCCGAGGCGGTGGCCGCCGGCGCCGACTGGCTGGTGATCGGCCGGCCGATCACCGGGGCCGCCGATCCGGTGGCGGCAGCCGACGCGATCGCCCGCTCGCTCGGGGCGTGATGCGCCGATGCGGGTGAAGATCTGCGGTGTCAATGATCCGGACACGTTCCGCACCGCCTGCGCAGCGGGCGCGGATTTCGTCGGCTTCGTCTTCTTCCCGCCCTCGCCGCGCGCCGTGTCGCCCGACACGGCCGCTTCGCTCTCGGCGCTGCATCCTGGCGGGCCGGAGCGCGTCGGCCTGTTCGTCGATCCTGAAGACGGCGCACTGGAGACGGTGCTGCGCGTTGTCCCTCTCGACGTGGTGCAGCTGCACGGCGGCGAGACCCCCGAGCGCGTGGCCGCGATCGGTGCGCGCTTCGGCGTGCGCGTGATGAAGGCCGCGGGTGTGGCGACGCGCGTGGAGGCCGAGGATGTGGTCGCGCGCTTCGGTGCCGTCGCGGACATGCTGATGTTCGATGCCAAGCCGCCGCCCGGGGCGACGTTGCCGGGCGGCAACGCGGTGCCGATCGAATGGTCGGTCCTGCGTGGGCTCGACGTGCCGGTGCCGTGGCTGCTCGCCGGCGGGCTGACGCCTGCGAACGTGGCCGAGGCGATCGCGGTCTCCGGCGCGCCGGGGGTGGATGTCTCCTCGGGGGTGGAACGCGCGCGCGGCGTGAAGGACCCCGCGCTGATCCGCGCCTTCATCGCCGCCGCGCGCGGAGCGTGATGCTGGGCGAGCCTCTCGTCGTCGCCCTGCCGCATGCGGACGGGCTCGCGCTCGACGGGACGCTGTATCCGCCCGCCGCGCCGCCGCCCTGGCCGGTGATGCTGTTCGTGCACGGCTCGGGGGGTCTGTTGCGCTGGCATCGCCGCTACGCCGAGCTGCTCGGCGCCGAGGGGGTCGCGGTGGCGATGCTCGATCATTTCGGTCCGCGCGGCATCCGCCGCACCGTCACGGACCAGGAACAGCTCTCCTCCGAGACGATGGCCCGCGATGCCCATGCGGCGCTCGCGGTGCTCGCGGCCGATCCGCGCATCGATGCTGCGCGCGCGGGCGTCATGGGTGTGTCGAAGGGCGGCAGCACGGCCTGGCGCGCGGCATTGCGCCGCTTCGCCGGGCCGCACCGCTTCGCGCTGCATCTCGGGCTCTATCCCGGCTGCGAGACGCGCTACCACGACATGACCACCACCGGCGCGCCGATCGTGCTGATCGTCGGGCTCGCCGACAGCTACACCGGCCACGAGCCCTGTTTCGAACTCGGCGTGGCGCTGCGCGCGGGCGGCTCCGCGGTCGAGATGTACGGCCTTCCGGGCGCGATGCATGGATGGGATTCGGGCGCGGGCCGCTGGTCCCATCCCGCCGGCGTCACCTACGCGAAGTGCCGGTTCGTCGAGATCGCGCCCGGGCGCTGGCGCGAGGTCTCGAGCGGCATCGAGTGGGACGCGCATGACCTCGAAGGACGCCGGCGCGCGGTGGGGCAATGCCGCTGCCTCGGCGTCGCGGGCGGCGGCTGCCCCGAGAGCCGCGCGCGCTCGGATGCGATCCTGCGCGCCGAGGTGCGCCGCCACCTGTTCCTCTGAACGTCGAACCATCGCCTTCGACATCCCTCGTGGGTTGCGGAACGGCCGGCGCCGGACGCGTGGCGCGCGGTTCACGATCGGCGTGGCCCGGCAGGATCGCGGTCCGGTCGCAACACCGCCGGCAGGACCAGGAACTCTCCAGGAATACTGGAACCGGCCATGTTGCATCGGTCTTGCCGATATGTCTGATCGGCGCGATGCGTTGGCGACCGCGCCGTACCCTTCGCATCTCCTCGGCATCCGATGCGGCTGGCGCGCTGCATCCCTCGCGGAGAGCCCGCCGAGGTTCTCCGAACTGACAAGGACAACGCCGTCAAGACGACCACTCTTGCGTTCCCCTCCGTCCTCGCGATCGGCGGGGTGACCCTCCCGGCCCAAGCGTCCAGCTGGACCCTCTGGGGCAACCGCGCCCATCCGGGCGAGACCGGTTCCGGCCCGGCGGTCAACCCGGTCGTCGGCGGCGGCAGCTTCGACCGCGCGACCGCGGTGCCGCTCGGCGTGACCGGCAACGCGCAGCGGGTGCTTGCGGCGCTCCCCGCCGAGGATCGCGGCCGACGCAGGCCAGCCCCCGCCCGGGCACGGGCGGGAGCGCTGCCCCCTAGGCCCTGACACCGGGTTCCGCTAAGAGGCCGTCTTCCGGACGGGAGGCCGCCTCTTGAACAAGCCGTTGCCCAACTCCTTGCGGACCGGCCCCGACGAGCGGGGCCATTTCGGCATCTTCGGCGGCCGCTATGTCGCCGAGACGCTGATGCCGCTGATCCTCGAGGTCGAGCGCGCCTACCAGGACGCGAGGCGCGATCCCGCCTTCGACGCCGAGTTCCACCGCCTGCTGACCCACTATGTCGGCCGCCCGTCCCCGCTCTGGTTCGCCGAGCGCCTGACCGCGCATCTCGGCGGCGCGCAGGTCTGGTTCAAACGCGACGAGCTCAACCACACGGGCGCGCACAAGATCAACAACTGTATCGGCCAGATCCTGCTCGCGCGGCGCATGGGCAAGACGCGCATCATCGCCGAGACCGGCGCGGGCCAGCACGGTGTCGCGACCGCGACCGTCTGCGCGCTGTTCGGCCTGCCCTGCACGATCTACATGGGGGCGACCGATGTCGCGCGGCAGTCGCCCAACGTGTTCCGCATGAAGCTGCTCGGCGCGGAGGTGAAGCCGGTGACGTCCGGGTCCGCGACGCTGAAGGATGCGATGAACGAGGCGCTGCGCGACTGGGTCGCGAATGTCGCCGACACCTATTACCTGATCGGCACGGTCGCCGGGCCGCACCCCTACCCGGCGATGGTGCGCGACTTCCAGTCCGTGATCGGCACCGAGGCGAGGGCGCAGCTCGATGCCGCGGTCGGGCGGCTGCCCGATGTCTGTGTGGCCGCGATCGGCGGCGGGTCGAACGCGATCGGGCTGTTCCATCCGTTCCTTGACGACGCGTCCGTGCGGCTCGTCGGCGTCGAGGCGGCCGGGCATGGGCTCGACTCCGGGCAGCACGCGGCGAGCCTCTCGCGCGGGCGGCCCGGCGTGCTGCACGGCAACCGCACCTACCTGCTGCAGGACGAGCACGGCCAGATCCTGGAGGCGCATTCGATCAGCGCCGGGCTCGATTATCCCGGCGTCGGGCCGGAGCATTCCTGGCTGCACGAGCTCGGCCGCGTCGAGTACGTCGCCGTGACCGACGCGGAGGCGCTGGAGGCGTTCCGGCTCTGCACGCGCACGGAGGGGATCATTCCGGCGCTCGAACCCGCGCACGCGCTGGCGCAGGTGACGAAGATGGCGCCGGCAATGGACAAGGACGCGATCATCCTGATGAACCTCTGCGGCCGCGGCGACAAGGACATCTTCACGGTCGCGGAAGCCCTGGGGGTGAAGCTGTGAGCCGCATCGCCGCCCGCTTCGCCGCGCTGAGGCGCGAAGGTCGCGCGGGGCTCATCCCGTTCGTGGAAGCCTGCGATCCCGATCGCGCGACCACCGAGGCGCTGCTCGCCGGCTTACCCGGCGCGGGCGCGGACCTGATCGAGATCGGCATGCCGTTCACCGATCCGATGGCGGACGGGCCGACCGTGCAGCGCGCGGGCCAGCGCGGACTGAAGGGCGGCGCGACGCTCGGCGTGACGCTCGACATCGTGCGAGGGTTCCGCAGGAACGACGATGCCACGCCGATCGTGCTGATGGGCTACTACAACCCGATCCTGTCCTACGGCGTCGAACCGTTCTGCGACGATGCGTCCGCCGCGGGCGTCGATGGGCTGATCGTGGTCGACCTGCCGCCGGAGGAGGCAGAGGAACTGGCCGTGCCCGCGGGCAGGACGAGGCTCGACCTGATCCGCCTGGTGGCACCGACCACGCACGCGGAGCGGCTGAAGGCGGTGCTTCAGGGCGCGAGCGGGTTCGTCTACTACGTCTCGATCACCGGCATCACCGGCACGCGCACCGCGACCGAGGAGCATCTTCGCGAGGCGATTCCGCGCGTGCGCGCGGCGACCGACCTGCCGGTCGCCGTCGGGTTTGGCGTGCGCACGCCCGAGCACGCGGCCGCGGTCGCGCGCCATGCCGATGCGGCGGTGGTGGCCTCCGCGCTGATCGACACCATGGCGGCGAATCTCGACGAGGCGGGCAGGCTGAAGCCCGGCACGATCGACACGGTGCTGGATCAGGTGCGCGCCCTTGCCGCCGGTGTGCGCGGCGCGCGGGTCGGCCGCGCCGCGTGATGTCGCTCGCGTGAACGGGCTGGACTGAAGCTCCCTCGATGAACTGGCTCACCAACTATGTGCGGCCGAAGATCCGCACCCTGCTCGGCCAGAAGCCGGTGCCGGACAATCTCTGGTACACCTGCCCCTCCTGCCAGCAGATGATCTTCCATGAGGACCTGAAGAAGTTCCTGCGCGTCTGCCAGAACTGCGGCCATCACATGCGCCTGCCCGCGGGCGAGCGCCTGGCCTCGGTGCTCGACGAAGGCTACGCGGTGATCGAGCTGCCCAGGGTGCCGGCCGATCCGCTGCATTTCCGCGACCAGAAGCGCTACACCGACCGACTGAAGGCCGCGCGCAGCGAGACCGGGCTCGAGGATGCGATTCTGGTCGCGCACGGCACGATCGGCGGACAGAAATCGGTGGTCGCCGCCTTCGCCTTCGACTTCATGGGCGGCTCGATGGGCGCGGCCGTGGGCGAGGCGATCCTTGCCGCCGCCCGGCTCGCGGTGCTCCAGGAGGCGGCCCTCGTCGTCTTCACCGCCTCGGGCGGGGCGCGCATGCAGGAGGGCGCGATCAGCCTGATGCAGATGCCGCGTACCGTGCTCGCCGTGCGCATGGTGAAGGATGCCGGACTTCCCTATCTCGTCGTGCTGACCGACCCGACCACCGGCGGCGTCACGGCCTCCTTCGCCATGCTGGGCGACATCCATCTCGCCGAGCCGGGCGCGATGATCGGCTTCGCGGGCGCGCGCGTGATCGAGCAGACGGTGCGGGAGAAACTGCCCGACGGGTTCCAGCGCGCGGAGTACCTGCACGAGCACGGCATGGTCGATCTCGTGGTCAAGCGGGGCGAGCTGAAGGCGACACTCGCCCGGCTCCTGTCGCTGCTCGGCGATGCGCGCCGGATCGAGGCGGAGCGGCCCGTCGCCGAGGTGATCCAGGTTCCCGCGCCACCGGCCCCCTGACGCCACGCCCATGACCGCCGCCGAGACGGTGATGCAGCGCCTCGCGCGGCTGCATCCGAAACTGATCGACCTGAGCCTGGGCCGGATCGAACGCCTGCTCGCGCGGCTCGGCCATCCCGAGACCCGCCTGCCGCCGGTGATCCATGTCGCGGGAACGAACGGCAAGGGCTCGGTCTGCGCGTTCCTGCGGGCGATCGGCGAAGCGGCGGGAATGCGGGTGCATGTCTACACCTCGCCGCATCTGGTGACGTTCCATGAGCGCATCAGGCTCGCCGGGCGGCTGGTGGACGACGCCGCGCTGAAGGCGGCGCTGGAGGCGTGCGAGCAGGCGAACGGCGAGGAGCCGATCACCGTCTTCGAGATCGCGACCGCCGCCGCCTTCCTGCTGTTCGCCGACACTCCCGCCGATCTGCTGGTGCTGGAGGTCGGGCTCGGCGGGCGGCTCGACGCGACCAATGTGATCGCGCGGCCGGCCGCCTGCGCGATCAGTTCCGTGTCGATGGACCACATGGACTTCCTCGGCGACACGATCGAGGCGATCGCGTTCGAGAAGGCTGGCATCCTCAAGCGTGGGGTGCCGACCGTGACCGGTGCGCAGGACCCGCGCGCGCTCGGGGTGATCGCGGCCCGCGCGGACGAGGTCGGCGCGCCGCTCGCCGCGCGCGACCGCGACTGGACGATCGCGCCGGCGGGCGCCGGGCTGCGCTACGAGGATCGCGCCGGCACGCTCGATCTCCCTCGGCCGTCGCTCACGGGGCTGCATCAGTACGACAACGCCGGGATCGCGGTCGCGGCGATGCGTGCCTGGAACGATCCGCGCATCGGTGCGGAGGCGATCGTCGCGGGGCTCGCGCGCGCGGAATGGCCGGCGCGGCTGCAGCCTCTGACGCGCGGCCCGCTCGCCGCGCTGCTGCCGCCCGGCTGGTCGCTGATCCTGGATGGCGGGCACAACCCGGATGCCGGGCGCGCGCTCGGCGCTCATCTCGCGACCGTGACGGATCGGCCCTGGCACGTGATCGTCGGCATGAAGAAGGGGAAGGGCACCGAGGGATTCCTCGCGCCGATCCTGCCGCACGCGGCGAGCCTCTGGGCGGTGGCGGAGCCCGATCAGCATCTCGCGCAGTCGCCCGAGGCGATCGTCGCCGCCTCGGGCGGGGTGGCGCGGATCGGCCCGCGCGTGGCCGATGCGCTCGCCGCGATCGTCGCATCCACGGATCGCCCTGGCAACGTGCTGATCTGCGGCAGCCTCTACCTCGCCGGCGTGGTGCTGCGCGAGAACGGCTGAGCCCGGCGTCGCGGGGCGACGCCGGGCCGTCAAGATGGCCAGCGGTCAGCCGCGCAGCCCGCTCGTGGTGTGGCCGCGGCCGACCTTGGTGGCCAGCGTCGCATCGAAGCTGGAGGCGCCCTCGGAGCCCCGCCGGTCCATCATCCGGCCACCGCTGTAGAGCGGCATCGCGCGCGACAGGTCGAACCCGCCGGCGGCCTCGCCCGACTGCGGGCCAGTGTCGCCGCCGGCATAGGTCGGGGTGATGAAGCCGGGATGCGGCTGCCCGCCGCCGGCGAGCGCGGGCGAGGCGGCGATCGCGAGCGCGGCGAGGGCGGCAAAGACGGTGCGGGTCATGGTCTGGTCCTTTCGGGAAACAACCCGCCGGGACCGTCCCGACGGGGCGGCCATGTGCGGGCGTTGCCAGGACTTCGCCGCACCACGCCGATCGGATGCGCCCGCTCACCGATTGCTGCTATCCGTGCCGGCAGTGTAACCGATGCGCTACCGGGGACGAAGGCGCGGGTTGCATGCGGTGATCTGTCGACCTGCCGCGAAGCGTCCAGCCGGTGGTCTCCGCCTCGGTCATGGTTTGCCCCGGTAGCGCGGGGGCTTTGCCGCGGCCGTGCCGGACCGCGCCTGCGGCCGGCTTCGCCTGCACCGCGCGCGAGGCGCACGGGCGCTTCGGCGACGACCTGATCGCCGCGACCTGGAAGTGCGAGATCACGCCGGAATGACCCGCGCGCGCCAGCAGCGCACCAGCGGCCCGTCCTCGCCGAACAGCGGATCGGTCGCCGGCAGCGGCACCGCGGCGACGCGCGCGGCGGCATCCGCGGGCGGGGCCTCGTCGCGCGCGAGATCCGGCTCCGTGCCAGGCGGATAGAACCCGACGCAGACGAAATCCGCACTGCCCCAGAGCGCGCAATGCCCGACCCCGGCCGGGATCAGCACCGCATCGCCGGCCGCGAGCTCGACCTTCGTCCCGCCCTCGCCGCCGAACTGCACCCGCGCCCGGCCCGACACCACACCCAGCGCCTCGTGCGCATCGGCATGGAAGTGGTGGAACGGATAGACCCCGCCCTGCCAGAACCCGTGCCAGCCGCGCGCGCCGGCGAGCGCGCGCAGGCCGGCGACCGACCGGTCGGCCTCGGAGAGCACGCCGCGATAGACCAGCAGCGGCAGATCCGGATTGTTCGGCACGCCGCCCGCGGGGGCGGCGAACAGATGGGGCTCGACCCGCGCCGTCATGCCGGATCGAGCCGCCAGATCGCGCCGCGGCTGCTGTCGGTGAGCAGATAGACGCGCCCGTCCGGCCCGACGCGGACATCGCGGATGCGCTCGCCGAAGGTGGGGAGCCGCTCCTCGGCCACCACCCGGTCGCCCTCCAGCGTCAGCCGCGCGACGTGTCGGCCGCGCAGCGCGCCGACGAGCATGTTGCCGCGCCAGCCGGGGAAGGCGTCGCCGTCGTAGAACGCGAGCCCCGACGGCGCGATCGAGGGCGTCCAGACATGCACCGGGTCTTCCATCCCGGGCAGCGAGGTGTGCGGCGTGATCTGGCCGCCGCCGTAATGCACACCGTGGGTCGCGCGCGGCCAGCCGTAGTTCGCGCCGCGCTTGATCAGGTTCACCTCGTCGCCGCCCTGCGGCCCGTGCTCGTGCAGCCAGATCTGATCCGTGCCCGGCCGCACCGCGAGCCCCTGGATGTTGCGGTGGCCCCAGGACCAGATCTCGGGCCGCGCGTCGTTGCGGCCGACGAAGGGGTTGTCGGGCGGCACTTCGCCATCGGGCGTCAGCCGCAGCAGCGCGCCGTTGTGGTCGGCGAGATCCTGCGACCGTTCCATCCGGCCGCGATCGCCGAGCCCCATGTAGATCATGCTGTCCGGCCCGAAGGCGAGGCGGCAGCCGAAATGCTGGCCGGTGGTCGCGCGCGGTTCGGCGGCGAACAGGGTGCGGACATCCTCGAACCGCGTCTCGGCGAAGCGCGCGCGCACCAGCGCCGAGGAGAACCCGCCCTCGCCGGGCTGCACCTGGCAGAGATAGACGAGGCCGTTGCCGGCAAAGTCCGGATGCAGCGCGATGTCCAGCATGCCGCCCTGGCCGCGCGCCACCGTCCCGGGCAGGCCGTCGAGCGGGGCCGAGAGGCTGCCGTCGGCGCCCACCAGGCGCACGCGGCCGGGCCGTTCGGTCACCAGCATCCGCCCGTTCGCCAGGAAGGCGAGGCCCCAGGGATGGTCGAGCCCCTGTGCGACCGGTGTGACACGGAACGCAGCGCGCTCGGTGCGCACCACCTCCTGCGCGGCGAGTGGAGCCGCCAGCATCAGGCCGGCAGCAGCGACCAGCAGGGGTTTCATCAGACGCCTCCCCGATGGATGCAACCTTCGAGGAGGTGGCGGTGTCGCGGGGCGGATGGAAGGGCGGCTCGCGCCCCTGTCAGCACCGATCCGGCCGTGCTTCAGATGTTCTGCTCCACCCAGGCGGTGAGGTTGCTCTTGCTGTCCGCGCCGACCTTGGTGGCGATCGGCTGGCCGCCCTTGAACAGCATCAGGGTCGGGATGCCGCGCACGGCGAAGCGGTTCGGCGTCACCGGGTTCTCGTCGATGTTCACCTTGGCGACCGTGAGCTTGCCCTCGTAGGTCTTGGCGATCTCCTCGAGCGCCGGCGCGATCGCCTTGCAGGGCCCGCACCACTCGGCCCAGAAATCCACCAGCACCGGGCCCTGGGCCTTCAGCACGTCGGTCTCGAAGCTCTGGTCGGAGACGGACTTGGTGTTCGCGCTC
>CALKJX010000315.1 GCA_937995555.1 uncultured Elioraea sp. | reverse complement strand
TGCCGAGCCGCTCGCGACCCTGGAAGCCGCGACCAGCGGCAAGCCCGTGCGCGACTGCAACCGCGAGGTCGCCGCCGTCGCCGACATGCTGCGCTACTGGGCCGGCTGGACCGACAAGCTGGAGGGCCGGGTGATTCCCGTGCCGACCTCGCATCACGTGACGGTCCGGCACGAGCCGCAAGGCGTGGTGCTGGCGATCACGCCCTGGAACGCGCCGCTGTTCACCGCCGGCTGGAACGTGGCACCAATCCTGGCGGCCGGGAACGCCTGCATCCTCAAGCCCTCGGAGCTGACGCCGCTGACCAGCCTGGCGTTCGGCAAGCTGGCCGAGGCGGCCGGCGTGCCGCGCGGCGTGGTCTCGGTGGTTCCGGGCTACGGGCCGGGCACCGGCGCCGCGTTGCTCGCGGATGCGCGGGTGGACATGGTGACCTTTGTCGGCTCGCCCGAGGCGGGCGCGCTGATCGGTGCGGCGGCGGCGCGGCGCGGCATTCCGTGCGTGCTGGAGCTCGGCGGCAAGAGTGCGAACATCGTCTTCGCCGATGCCGATCTCGACGCCGCCGTGCGCGGCGCCCAGGCGGCGATCTTCGCCGGCTGCGGCCAGTCCTGTGTCGCCGGGTCGCGGCTGCTGGTCGAGCGGTCGATCCATGACCGGTTCGTCGCCGCGGTGGCGGAGGGCGCGCGGCGCATCCGGGTCGGCCTGCCGCTCGACACGGCGACCGAGATGGGACCGATCGCCAATGCGCGCCAGTACGCGAAGGTGACGTCCATGGTCGCCGAGGGCGTGGCCGCCGGGGCGTCGCTCGCGACCGGTGGGGCGGCGCCCGATGGCATGCCCGCCGGCGGGTTCTGGCTCGCGCCGACGCTGCTCGCCGGGGTGTCGCCATCCGCCACGATCGCGCAGGAGGAGGTGTTCGGCCCGGTGCTCGCCGCGATCCCGTTCGACGACGAGGCCGAGGCGATCCGGCTGGCCAACGACACGAGGTTCGGGCTGGCCGGCGCGGTCTGGACCCGCGATGTCGGCCGTGCGCACCGCGTCGCGGCGGCCGTGCGGGCGGGCACGTTCTGGGTCAACGGCTACCGCACCATCCATGTCTCGGTGCCGTTCGGCGGCTTCGGCGCCTCTGGGCACGGCCGCTCCTCGGGCATCGAGGCGCTGCTCGCCTATACGCGCACCAAGGCGGTCTGGGTCGAGACCGCCGATCCGCCCCCTGTCGCCTTCGGCTACGGTACGGCGCGGTCCTGATCGCGGGGTGTGGACAGCGCCGCCACGGAAGCGTCATGCTCCCGGGCAGACCCGCAACGGGCTAGGGAGACACAACATGATGAGGCGACGCACATTTCTCGGCGCGGCGGCGGCGGCCGTTGCCGCGCCGGCGCTGGTGCAGGGCCAAGCCGCCCGCACCCTCAAGTTCATCCCGCACGCGAATCTGACGGTGGTCGATCCGATCTGGACGACCGCCTATGTCACGCGCAACAGCGGCTTCCTGATCTGGGACACGCTCTACGGGCTCGACGAGCAGTACCGACCGCAGCCGCAGATGGTCGAGGGCCACACCGTCGAGAGCGACGACAAGGTCTGGACCTTCATCCTGCGCGAGGGGCTGAAGTTCCACAATGGCGAGCCGGTGCGCGCGCGCGACTGCGTCGCCTCGATCGGCCGCTGGGCCAAGCGCGACGCCATGGGCACGAGGCTCGCGCAGCTCACCGACGAGATCATGGCGCTGGATGATCGCCGCTTCCGCATCCGCCTGAAGCGGCCGTTCGGGCTGATGCTCGACTCGCTCGCGAAGCCGACCAGCAACGTGCTGTTCGTCATGCCGGAAAGCGTGGCGCAGACCGACGCCTTCACGCAGATCCGGCCCGAGCAGCTGATCGGCAGCGGCCCGTTCACGTTCAAGCACGACGAGTACATCTCTGGCAGCAAGGTGGTCTACGAGCGCTTCGCTGGCTACCGGCCGCGGCCGAACGGCCAGCCCTCGGGGACGGCCGGGCCGAAGGTCGTGCATTTCGATCGCGTCGAGTGGCATATCATCCCGGATTTCGCGACCGCCGGTGCGGCGATCCAGTCCGGCGAGATCGATTGGTGGGAGATCGCAACGGTCGACCTCCGGCCGGTGCTGGAGCGGCACCGGGAGGTGAACCTGTTCCTGCCCGATCCGCTGGGATCGATCTCGATCATGCGGCCGAACCACCTCAATGCGCCGATGAACAACAAGAAATTCCGCCAGGCGCTGGTGCGGGCCGTGAAGCAGGCCGACTACATGGCGGCGGTCGCCGGCACCGATCCCAAGTACTGGAAGACGGGCGTCGGCGCCTTCACGCCGGGCACACCGCTGGCAAGCACGGTCGGCATCGAGGCCTTCGCCGAGGACATGGAGCTGGCGAAGCGCATGATCGCCGAGAGCGGCTACAACGGCGAACGGATCGTGCTGCTCGCGACGACCGACATCGCCTCGCTGCAGGCCTTGAGCCAGGTCGCGGGCGACATGTTCCGCCGCCTCGGCCTGAACCTCGATTTCCAGGCGATGGACTGGGGGTCCGTGGTGCAGCGTCGCGCAAGCCGTGAGCCGCTGGAGCGCGGCGGCTGGAGCGTGTTCTGCACGAACTGGGGCGGGCTCGACCACATCAATCCGGCCGGGCATCAGTCCCTGCGCGGAAGCGGGAAGGACGCCTGGTTCGGCTGGGCCGAGAGCCCGAAGCTCGAGGAACTGCGCGAGGCCTGGTTCGAGGCCCCCGACCTGGAGAGCCAGCAGCGCATCGCCGCCGAGATGCAGAAGCAGATGTTCGAGGACGTGCCCTACATCCCGCTCGGCCAGTTCTTCCAGCCGCTCGCGCATCGTCGCTCGATCACCGGGGTGATGCAGCCCGGCGGCATTCCCGTGTTCTGGAACGTCAGGAGGGTGTGACGTGCTCCGTCGCCGCACCGCCCTGAAGGGAGCAGGCGCCCTCGCCGGCGCACGGCTGGGCGCGCCGGCGCTCGCGCAGGGCGATGCGGCGCGGGTGCTGAAATACATTCCGCAGGCGGACGTCACCATCCTCGACCCGATGGTGACGACCGCCTACCCGACGCGCGACCACGGCCACATGGTCTGGGACACGCTCTACGGCCTCGACGAGCAGTTGCGTCCGCATCCGCAGCTCGCCGAGGGCCACGTCGTCGAGGACGACGGCAGGCGCTGGGTGTTCACGCTGCGCCGGGGCCCGACCTTCCATGACGGCGAGATGGTGCGGGCGAAGGACGCGGTCGCCTCGATCCGGCGCTGGATGACGCGCGACGCGCACGGCCAGACGCTGGCGCAGCGGCTGGCCGGGATCCGCGCGCTCGATGACCGGCGCTTCGAGATCCGGCTGAACCGGCCGTTCGGGCCGATGCTGGATGCGCTCGGCAAGCCCTCCTCCTATCCGTGCTTCGTCATGCCGGAGCGGCTGGCGCAGACCGATTCCGCGACCGCGATCCCCGAGGTGATCGGCTCGGGCCCGTACCGGATCGTGGCGGCCGAGCGCGTCGTCGGCAGCCGGCTCGTCTATGCCCGCTACGACCGCTACGTGCCGCGCGAGGGCACGCCGAGCATGACCGCGGGGCCGAAGCACGCGCATTTCGAGCGCATGGAGTGGCACGTCATAACCGATGCCGCGACCTCGGCCGCGGCGTTGCAGACCGGCGAGATCGACTGGTGGTCGGCGGTGCCGAACGATCTCCGCCCGGTGCTGCAGCGCAACCGCGACGTCATCGTGGACGTGGTGGACACTTCCGGCCTGGTCGCCTCGCTGCGTCCGAACCACCTGCATCCGCCCTTCGACGATCCGGCGAAGCGGCGCGCGCTGCTGCCCGCGATCAACCAGGCCGACTTCATGCAGGCGATCATGGGGCCCGATCGGACGCTGTGGCGCGACGGCGTCGGCTGCTTCCCGGTGAACTCGCCGATGGCCAGCGACGAGGGGATCGGCGTCCTGACCGGCCCGCGCGACGCCGAGGCGGCGAGGCGCGCGCTGTTGGCCGCCGGCTACCGGGGCGAGACGGTGGTGTTCCTCGACCCCGCCAACATCGTCAACAACTTCAACCTCACCCAGGTCGCGATCGACATGATGCGCAAATGCGGCCTGACGGTGGAGGACGCGACCATGGACTGGGGCACGCTGCTCCAGCGCCGCGCGCGCAAGGAGCCGCCGGGCCAG
>CALKJX010000314.1 GCA_937995555.1 uncultured Elioraea sp. | reverse complement strand
CACGCTCTACAACTCCGCCACGCGGACGAAGGAACGCTTCCAGCCGATCGACCCGGCGCATGTGCGCCTCTATGTCTGCGGCCCGACCGTCTATGACCGCGCGCATATCGGCAACGCGCGCCCCGTCGTGGTGTTCGACGTATTGGTGCGGCTGCTGCGCCGGCTCTATCCGCGCGTCACCTATGTGCGCAACGTCACCGACGTGGACGACAAGATCATGGCGGCGGCGCGCGAACGGGGCGAACCGATCGAGGCGGTGACGCAACGTACGCTGCGCTGGTTCCACGAGGACATGGCTGCGCTCGGCGCGCTGCCGCCGGACGTCGAGCCGCGCGCGACCGAGACCATCGCCGAGATGATCGCGCTGATCGAGCGGCTGATCGCCAACGGCCATGCCTATGTGGCGGAAGGGCACGTGCTGTTCGACGTGCCGTCCTTCCCGCGCTACGGCGCGCTCTCGAACCGGACGCCGGACGAGATGGAGGCGGGGGCGCGGGTGGATGTCGCGCCCTACAAGCGCTCGCCCTACGACTTCGTGCTGTGGAAGCCCTCGACGCCGGACCAGCCCGGCTGGGCGAGCCCCGGGGGCCGCGGCCGGCCGGGCTGGCACATCGAGTGCAGCGCGATGTCATGGCGCCATCTCGGCGAGGAATTCGACATCCATGGCGGCGGGCTCGACCTGATCTTCCCGCACCACGAGAACGAGATCGCGCAATCGGTGTGCGCGTTTCCGGGCACGCGGTTCGCGCATGTGTGGATGCACAACGGCATGCTGCTGGTCGGCGGCGAGAAGATGTCGAAGAGCCTCGGCAACTTCACGACCGTCGAGGAGGTTCTGCGGCACGGCGACTGGGCCGGCGAGGCGTTCCGCCTGCTGCTGTTGAAGACGCATTACCGGATGCCGCTCGACTACTCCGACGCGGCGCTGGCGGAGGCCCGGCGCGAACTCGATCGGTTCTATCGCGCGCTCGAGCATGCGGGCGAGCCGCACGCGGCGGAGATGCTGCCCGAACCGGTGCTGGCGGCGCTGCTCGACGACCTGAACACGCCGGCGGCGCTGGCCGCGATGCACGCGCTCGCCGATCGCGCCGTCGCCGGGGATGCGCGCGCGGGCGCGGACCTGCGCGCGGCGGCGGATGTGCTCGGCCTTTTGCCGCGCACGGCCGCGGCATGGTTCCGCGGTGACGGCAACGTCGCGTGGATCGAGGACGCGATCGCGAAACGTTTGGCAGCCCGCAAGGCGCGTGACTTCGCCACCGCCGATGCGATCCGCGCCGATCTTCTGGCGAAGGGGATCGTGCTCGAGGACGGGCCACAGGGCACGACCTGGAGGCGCGCGTCGTGAGCGCGCGCATCCACATCTACGACTGCACGCTGCGCGACGGCCAGCAGATGCAGGGCATCGACTGGGGGGTCGCCGACAAGCAGGCGATCGCGCGCGCGCTCGACGCCTTCGGCGTGGACACGGTCGAGGGCGGCTGGCCCGGCGCCAACCCGATCGACGACGCCTTCTTCGCCGACCCGCCGCCGCTGCGTAGCGCCCGCCTCTCGGCCTTCGGCATGACGCGCCGCTCCGGCCGCTCCGCTGCCAACGATCCCGGCCTCGCCGCCGTGTTCGCCGCGCGCACGCCCGTGGTCACGCTGGTCGGCAAGACCTGGGACTACCACGCCGAAGTGGCGCTCGGCGTCTCGCTCGACGAGAACCTTGCCATGATCACCGACAGCCTCGCCGAGGCCGCGCGCCGCGGCGAGGCGATGTTCGACGCCGAGCACTTCTTCGACGGCTACAAGCGCAACCGCTCTTACGCGCTCGCCGCGATCACCGCCGCGCACCGGGCAGGCGCCCGCTGGATCGTGCTCTGCGACACCAATGGCGGGGCGCTGCCGCACGAGGTCGAGGCGATCGTCGCCGAGGTCGCCAAGGTCATCCCCGGCGAACAGCTCGGCTTCCATGGCCATGACGACACCGGCAACGGGGTCGCGAACACGCTCGCCGCAGTGCGCGCCGGCTGCCGGCAGGTGCAGGGGACGATCAACGGTATCGGCGAGCGCTGCGGCAATGCCAACCTGATCAGCATCATCCCGACGCTGATGCTGAAGATGGGTTACACCACCGGCATCAGCACAGAGGGGCTGCGCGGCATCACCAAGCTCTCCCGCGCGCTGGATGAACGCCTCAACCGCGCGCCCAATCGCGGCGCGCCCTATGTCGGCGAGAGCGCTTTCGCCCACAAGGGCGGGCTGCACGTCTCGGCCGTGCAGCGCGACCCCTCGACCTACGAGCACATCCCGCCCGAGACGGTCGGCAACCGCCGCCACATCGTCGTCTCCGACCAGTCGGGGCGGTCGAACATCCTCTCGCGCCTCACCGAGGTCGGCATCGAGATCGACCCCGACGATGTGCGCATCCGCCGCATCCTCGACGAGGTGAAGGCGAAGGAGTTCGCGGGCTATGCCTATGACGGCGCCGAGGCGAGCTTCGAGCTGCTCGCGCGTCGCGTGCTCGGCACCGTGCCGGAGTATTTCCACCTGGAATCGTTCCGTACGCTGGTGGAACGCCGCGGCGAGCACGAGGACCCGCTCTCCGAGGCGACGCTGAAACTGATCGTGAAGGGCGAGCGCGTGCTGACGGTGGCCGAGGGCAACGGCCCCGTGAACGCGCTCGATGCCGCGCTGCGCAAGGCGCTGCTGCCGCACTACCCGGCGGTCGCGAGCCTGCGCCTGGTGGACTACAAGGTGCGCATCCTGACGCCGGATCAGGCGACGGCGGCCACCACGCGGGTGATGATCGAGAGCGAGGGCAACCGGGGAGGGCGCTGGAGTACGGTTGGCGTCTCCGGCAACGTGATCGAGGCCTCGTTCGGGGCTCTGCGGGATGCCGTCACCTACCTGCTGATGCGCGAGGGCGTGGCGGTCTGAGCGGCTCTTCTCCTATCCCCTCCCCGGGGATACTATCCGGCCATGAGCCATGGCATCCGTCACGCCGCCCACGCCGATGTCGTGAAGCGGCTCAAGCGCGTCTCGGGGCACCTGACCGCGACGATCGGCATGATCGAGGGCGGGCGGCCGTGCCTCGACCTCGCCCAGCAGCTGCGCGCCGTCGAACGGGGCCTCGCGGAAGCGAAGCGCGTGCTGATCGAGACCCATATCGACCACTGCCTCGACCGGGCGGTGAGCGAGGG
>CALKJX010000313.1 GCA_937995555.1 uncultured Elioraea sp. | reverse complement strand
GCGGGAGGCCCGCACCGCCTCATCTCAATTTGATGGCCGAGCGCGTTTCGAGGGTGTGCGGATCGCCGTTCGCCGTCCGCATCACGTCGCGGAACGGGTGCATCCCCGTGCGGCCAATGCCTGCCTCGGCGAGCCACTGCGACGGACGGCCCGACCCGAACGGGGCCGCCTCGTCGGTTCGCCAAGGCGGCTGCGCGCGCGGATGCTGCGCCGTCATCGCCTCGATGTCGCCCGGCTCATTGGGGTGGAGCGCGCATAGGTCATGCCCGCCTCCAGCCCCTCAAGCAGGTGGCGATGGGCCGCTTCGGCGCCGCCCGGCGCGTGGCCGGGCGTCATCGCGAAGCGGTCGATCGGTGCGACCCAGGGATGGCGGGCCGGATCGGCGAAGGGGCGCGCGTCGAGCTCGCCCATGCGCAGCACGCCGAGATAGGTCTCGATCCAGCGGGGCAGCAGGAGCGGCAAACGGAAGCGCTCGGCCAGGCGCAGCGTGCCGGCCAGGAACTCGGCGCGAGGGCGGCCCCCGTACGCGCATCGAGATGGGTCGGATCGACACCGCAGGCGAGAGCGCGCCCGATCTGCGCGGTGCACTCCTCCTCCACCGCGCGCGGATCGGCGCTGCGACGCAGCGAGGCCACGTCGCGGTGGAACGCGCCTTCGCCGTCCATGAGCCCGGCGGCCGCGCTTGGCACGCCGGCAGGTCCCCAGCGATAGCCGATCCATTCGCTCGTCAGGGTCAGGTGCACGCCGGGATCGGGTGCGGGGTCCGCGGGCGCCGCATGCGCAATCTCGGCGAACCAGGGGCAGGCACCATGAGGCTGCCCCAGTCGATCGCGCCGACCCGCGCGAGCGCGATGAAGGCGGCGTTGGATCCGTGGCGCATGCCGACATCGTCGGCATGCAGGATGGCGGTGCGGGTCATGGTCACGGGTCCAGCCGACGGTGGAGGGAAGGAAGCGCCGGGGTGCGGCCACCGAGGATGCCATGCGTCGCCCCTCTGCCGTGGATCCTTCACCGTCCGGAGCAGTGGCCTTTCGTGCGAGCCGACCCCTCGGCCGCGCGTCCTGCGGCATGGCGGCAAGGCGGGCAGGGCCCGCGCGCAGTGGCGCTCGCCCGCGCGCTGGGCTGATATTGCCGCTCCAGGTCACTGACATCTCGCGGGGGCGCGGTCGTGGATCGGTCTCTCTTTGGCACGATGCCCGACGGCACGCCCGTCCACGAGGTTACGTTGCGCGCCGACGGCATCGTTGCGCGCGTGATCACGTGGGGCGGGGTGCTGCGCGACCTCGAGGTACGGGACCGGCGCGGCGCAGCCCGGCACGTGGTGCTGGGGCTGAACACGATCGAGGACTATCTCGCCCATTCGCGGAAGTTCGGCGCCATCTGCGGGCGGGTGGCGAACCGGATCGCGCGGGCCTCGCTGACGATCGACGGCCGCACCTTCGCGCTCACGCCGAACTTCCGCGATCGGCACACCCTGCATGGCGGCACGATCGGCTTCTCGCGCCGGGTCTGGCGCCTTGCGGAGCAGACGCGCGACGCCGTCACGCTGGCGCTGGTCTCGCCCGACGGCGAGGAGGGCTTCCCGGGCACGGTCGAGGCGCAGTGCACCTGGCGGGTCGAGCCGCCGGGGACGCTGCGCGTCATCCTGACGGCGCGGACCGATGCGGCGACGGCGGTCAATCTGGCGCCGCACCCCTATTTCGTGCTCGAGGATGCGCCGACGATCGATCGTCACCGGCTGACGGTCGCCGCCGACCTCTACACGCCGACCGATGCGGACGGCATCCCGACCGGCGAGATCCGTTCGGTCGCAGACACGCCCTACGATTTCCGTGCCGGGCGTCGCCTCTACGACGGCGCGGCACCCGCGACGGGCTATGACGTCAACCTCGTGCTGCGGCGCGCCGGGGCGCTGCCCGGGTTGCTGCGTGTCGCCACGCTCGAGAGCGGCGCGGGTGATTTCGCCCTCGAGGTGCTCACCACCGAGCCGGGGCTGCAACTTTACGATGCGCCGACGCTCGACATTCCCGTCCCCGGAATCGGCGGACGACGCTATGGCCCGCGCGCGGGTCTCGCGATCGAGCCGCAGCGGTTTCCCGACGCGCCGAACCACGCGCATTTCCCGTCGGTGATCCTGCGGCCGGGCGAGGTCAGCCGGCAGGAAAGCGCCTTCGTGTTCACCTGACGAAACCCTCGCCCGGCATTGCCATGGCCGCGGGCTTGGGGGAAGCTTGCGACATGAACGACGTCCAACAGGGAAATGCGGGATCACGCAAGCATCCCGAGATGGCGGCCTACCAGGCGCTCAGCGAGGCGGCCTTCGCCAAGCACCCGGACACGACCACGCTGCCGCTGCCGATCGCGCGCGAGATCCAGGAGGAGGTCGGCCGCGGCTTCGCCCGCGGCGGCCCCGAGATGGCCGAGACCGTCGAGCGTCTGCCGCAGGTGCACGGCCGCTACATGCTGGTGCGCTGCCACTACCCGGTGACCGCGCGGCCGCTGCCGGTGCTCGTCTATCTGCACGGCGGCGGCTGGATGTGGAACAGCATCTACACGCACGACCGGCTGATCCGGTCCTATGCGGCCTCGTCCGGACTGTGCGCGGTTGCGCCCGACTACAGCCTCTCGCCCGACAGCCGTTTCCCCACCGCGGTGGAGGAATGCGTCGAGTTCGTGCGCTGGCTGGCGCGACGTGGCGCGGAGTGGGGCCTCGATGCGTCGCGACTGGTCATCGGCGGCGACTCCGCGGGCGCCAACCTCGCGGTCGCCGCAGCGCTGCGCCTGCGCGACACCGGCGGGCCGATGCCGCGGGGATTGCTGCTGAACTATGGCGTCTATGACAGCGATCTGACGCGCCCGTCCTATCGCGCCTACGCCACAGGCCACATGCTCACGGCGGCGAAGATGAAGCTGTTCTGGGATGCCTATGCGCCGACGCCGGAGGCGAAGGCCGACCCGATCGCTTCCCCCTTGCGCGCCGACCTCGGCGGGCTGCCGCCGGCGCTGATGCATGTGGCGGAACTCGACGTGCTGCATGACGAGAACATCGCGATGGCCGAGCGGCTGAAGGCTGCGGGGGTGGCGACCGAGATCACCGTCTATCCTGGCATGCTGCATGGCTTCCTGCGCGCGCTTGGTCACGTGCGCGCGGCCGAGGACGCGGTGAGCCAGGCGGGGGCATGGTTGAAGGCCCGGGTTGCCTAGACCGCAGCGAGGGAGGGAACGATGGCGCTGACTCGACGCGAGGTTCTGACGGGCACGGCGGGAGCGGCGGTGCTGGCGACCATGTCTCCCGCCGCTGCGCAGCGACGCGGCGGCGACCTGGTTTTCGGCCAGGAGGCCTCGGTGCCGACGCTGGACATGCACTTCTCGACCAGCGTCGCGACCCGCAACACGGCGATGAACATGTACGAGATGCTGGTCACGCGCGACGAGCGCAACGCGCCGGTGCCGGACCTCGCGGAGCGCTGGGAGGTCGCGTCCGACGGCCTGACCTATACCTTCCCGCTGCGCCGTGGCGTGAAGTTCCACAACGGCAAGGAGATGACCTCGGCCGACGTGCTGGCCTCCTGGGAGCGCTACCGGCGCATCGGCATCCAGCGGCGCATCCTCGCGGCGGTGGAGAAACTCGAAGCGCCGGATGCCGGCACCTTCGTCGTACGGCTGAAGGAGCGCCAGCCGACCTTCCTCGACAACATCTCCGCCTTCACCACGCCGATCACCATCCACCCCGCCGAGGAGAAGGACAAGGAGGGCGGGCGGATCGAGCCGATCGGCACCGGCCCGTATCGTCTCGCCGAGTTCGTCGCCGACAGTCACGTGCTGATCCGCCGCTTCGACGACTACGCGTCGAACACCAACCATCAGGGCACGGACGGCTTCGCCGGGCGCAAGCAGGCGCTGCTCGACAGCGTGCGGCTGCGCCTGGTGCGCGAGCCCGGTGCGCGCGTCGCCGGGCTCGAGACGGGCGAACTGCACATCGTCGAGGACGTGCCGACCCAGGCGGCGCAGCGCCTGCGCAACAACCGCGACATCCAGTTGCTGCCGCTGCGCCACTGGTGGCTGCATGCGGCCTGGGTGAACCACTCCCTCCCGCCGACCGACAATCTGCTCGTACGCCGGGCGATCCAGACCGCGCTCGACATGGAGGCGATCATGGAGATCGCCACCGACGGGTCCTACGATCTCCAGCCCGGTCTGCAGTACCCAGGCAACCCGTACTACACGGATGCGGGCAAGCAGTACTACAACGTTCACGATCCGGACCGCGCCAAGGGACTGCTGCGCGAAGCCGGCTACCGCGACCAGGAGCTCGTGATCATCACGAACTCCTCGTACAACAGCATGTATTCGGCCGCCGTGGTCGTGACCGAGCAGCTGCGCGCCATCGGCATGAAGGTGCGGATGGACGTGTTCGACTGGGCGACCGCGATCGCCCGCCGGCGCGACCGCACGACCTGGAACCTGTGGTTCACCGGCCAGGGCACCGGCCCGTCGGTCGGCCCGTTCACGGCGCTGATCGACGTCGTCTCGCCTCAGCTCAACCAGTTCGTGCCCGACCCGACGCTCGATGCGATCTATGCCGAGCTCGTCTCCGACCCCGACGAGGCGGCGCGCAAGCGGCACTTCGCGCGGTTCCAGGAGCGGGTCTACGAGCAGGTGCACTTCCTGAAGTTCGGCGACCTGACCAAGATCCAGGCCGCGCGCAGAACGGTACAGGGGTTCACGCCCTACCGCATCCCGCGGTTCTGGAACGTCTCGCTCGGCGCCTGACGCCCCGCGCCGAACGGACCGACGATGCTGCGCTTCGCCGCGACGAGGCTCGTCGCCGCGCTTCCGGTACTGCTGCTGGTCTCGCTCGTCTCGTTCTCGGTGATGCATCTGATTCCCGGTGATCCGGCCTCCGTGATCGGCGGGCCGGCTGCCACCAACCAGGAGATCGACGCGATCCGGCAGCAACTCGGGCTGGATCGACCGTTCCTGGAGCAGATGCTCGCCTGGTACGGGCATGTGCTGCAGGGCGACTTCGGCCGGTCGATCCTGCTGAACACCACGGTCTGGCAGGCCGTCGTCGATCGCGTGCCGGTGACGTTCTCGCTCTCCGTGCTCGCGCTGTTCATGACGATCGTGGCCGGTGTGCCGGCCGGCGTCATCGCGGCGCTGCGGGCGAACACGGCGGTGGACGCCGCCGTGACGGGGATGGCGCTGCTCGGCGTGTCCGTGCCGTCGTTCTGGCTCGCCTTGATGCTGATCGTGCTGTTCTCGGTGATCCTCGAATGGCTGCCGACCGGCGGCTACGTCCCGTTTGCCGAATCGCCGGTCGACTGGTTCCGGTCGCTGTTGATGCCGTCCCTCTCGCTGGCGCTGCTGCAGATGGGACTGTTGGCGCGGATCACGCGGGCCACCATGCTCGAAGTGCTGCGTCAGGACTATGTGCGCACCGCCCGCGCCAAGGGGCTGCCGCGGGTGATGGTGATCGGCAAGCACGCGCTGAAGAACGTGATGGTGCCGGTGATCACGGTGATCGGCATCAGCTTCGGCCTGCTGCTCTCCGGCTCGATCGTGATCGAGACGGTCTACTCGCTGCCCGGGATCGGCCGACTGCTCGCAACCTCGATCTTCGGCCGCGACTACCCCGTGATCCAGGGCACGCTGCTGCTGACCGCGACCATGCTGGTGCTGGTCAATCTGGTGGTCGATCTGCTCTACGCGGCGATCGATCCGCGGGTGCGCTATGGCCGTTGAGGCGGCCGTCGCACCGCTCGCGCCGCCGCGCCGTTTTCCCACGTTGCGGCGACTGTTCCGGCACCGGCTGTTCCTGATCGGCCTCGTGCTGTTCGGCACTGTGGTGGTGCTTGCGGTCGGCGCCGAGCTGATCGCGCCGCATGCGCCGGCGCGGATGCAGTTCCGGATGCGGTTCCGTCCACCGGGCGAGGGGTTCCTGCTCGGCACCGACAATTTCGGCCGCGACATCCTGAGCCGCCTCGTGTTCGGCGCGCGGCTCTCGCTCGGCATCGGCTTTGCGGTGGTGCTGGTCACCGGGATAGCGGGCACGATCATCGGCCTTGCCGCCGGCTATTTCCGCCGCCTGGACGAGCCGCTGATGCGCGCGATGGATGCGCTGATGGCCTTCCCTGCGGTGATGCTGGCACTGGCGATCGCCGCCGCCCTCGGCCCCTCGGCGGTCAACGCCGTCATCGCGCTTTCGGTGGTCTACATCCCGCGCACGGCACGCATCGTGCGCGCCAGCGTCATGGTGGTGCGCGAGATGGAATACGTTCAGGCCGCGCTCGCCTTCGGCGGGCGGCACCTGTGGATCCTCTGGCGGCATGTGCTGCCGAACAGTCTGGCACCGCTGATCGTGCAGCTCACTTTCATCTTCGCCTATGCGGTGCTCGCGGAATCGATCCTGTCCTTCCTGGGCGTCGGCCCGCCGCCGCCCACGCCCACCTGGGGCAACATGATCGCCGAGGGCAAGGACTACATCCGTGAGGCGTGGTGGATCGCGATGTGGCCGGGACTGGCGATCTGCCTGACCGTGCTCGGGCTGAACCTGCTGGGCGACGGCCTGCGCGATGTGCTCGATCCGCGGCTGAAGGTGCAGCAGGGATGACGCGGCTGCTCGAGGTCGAGGATCTCGCGGTCTCGTTCCGAACCGATCGCGGCGAGGTGGAGGCGCTGTCGGGCGTCTCGCTCCATCTCGACGAGGGCGAGGTCCTCGGCGTGGTCGGCGAGTCCGGCTGCGGCAAGAGCCTCACCGCGCTTGCGATCATGGGCCTCGTGCCATCGCCGCCGGGGCGCATCACGCGCGGGCGCATCGCCTTCGCCGGCCGCGATATCCTCGGGCTCGACGAGGCGGCAATGACGCGCATCCGCGGCGAGCAGATCGCGATGATCTTCCAGGAGCCGATGTCGGCGCTCAACCCGGTGTTCACGGTCGGCGAGCAGGTCGCGGAGGTGCTGCGCGTGCATGAGGGGCTTGGCCGTTCCGCGGCGCGTGAACGCGCGGCGCAGCTCCTGGCGCGCGTCGGGATCCCCGAGCCGGGGCGGCGGCTCGGACAGTATCCGCACGAGCTTTCGGGCGGTCTGCGCCAGCGGGTGATGATCGCCGCGGCGCTGGCGTGCCGGCCGAAGCTGCTGATCGCCGATGAGCCGACCACCGCACTGGACGTGACGATCCAGGCGCAGATCCTGGCTCTGCTGGCGGATCTCCAGCGCGAGTTCGGCATGGCGACGATGTTGATCACGCACGACCTGGGCGTGGTCGCGCAGGTGGTGACGCGGGTGGTCGTGATGTACGCGGGCAAGGTGGTGGAGGAGGGGCCGGTCGAGGCGGTGTTCGAGCGGCCGTCGCATCCCTATACCGCGGCGCTCATGCGGAGCATCCCCGCCCTCGCCGAGGGTGTATCGCGCCTGCCTGCGATCCCCGGTACCGTGCCGGCGCCGGGCGCCTGGCCGCGCGGGTGCCGCTTCGTACCCCGCTGCGCCCATGCCGTGCCGGAATGCGGGGCCGGCGTGCCGCCGCTCTACCCCGTAGCGCCCGGCCACCGCGCGGCCTGCATCCGCCATGCCGCCTGACGCGCCCCTGCTCGCCGCGCAGAGTCTCGCCAAGCACTACCGGGTGCGGGGTGGTGGTGTGCTGCGCGCGGTCGACGGCGTCGACCTCACCGTGCGGGCGGGCGACACTCACGCCCTGGTCGGCGAGTCCGGCTGCGGCAAGACGACGCTGGGGCGTCTGATCCTGCGCCTGATCGAGCCGACGACCGGATCGATCCGGTTCCGCGGCGAAGACCTGCTGGCGCTGAAGCCGGAGGCGATGCGGCGGATGCGCCGCCATCTCTCGGTGATCTTCCAGGACCCGTACGGCTCGCTCGATCCGCGCAGGACGGTGGCCGACATCGTCGGCGAGCCGCTGCGCATCTTCGCCGTAGGCACGCGCGCCGAGCGTCGCGCGCGCGTCGAGGAGCTGCTCGCGCAGGTCGGGCTGACGCCGGCGCATGCGACGCGCCATCCGCACGAGTTCTCCGGCGGGCAGCGCCAGCGCATCGGCATCGCCCGCGCGCTCGCGCTCGAACCGGATCTGGTGGTGTGCGACGAGCCGGTGAGCGCGCTCGACGTGTCGATCCAGGCGCAGATCATCAACCTGCTGCAGGATCTCCAGCAGTCGCACGGCCTGACCTATCTGTTCGTCGCGCACGACCT
>CALKJX010000312.1 GCA_937995555.1 uncultured Elioraea sp. | reverse complement strand
AGCGTCAGCAGGTGCTCCAGACGGCGTGGCGGGGCTTCGTCGGCAACGCGCCATCCGACGCCGAAGCCTTCGCGGCCGCGTGGCTGAAGGCACGCGCGGATGCGCTGAAGGCGGCGAACCTGCCGGTCGTGTTCGAGAACTGAGCCCGTGTTCGCCCCCGGTCTCCTCGCCGGCAAGCGGATCCTGGTGACCGGGGGCGGCACCGGGCTTGGCCGTTCGATGGCCGGGCGCTTCGCCGAGCTCGGCGCCGATCTGGTGCTGCTCGGTCGCCGCCTCGATGTGCTCCAGGCGGCGGCGGCCGAGATCGGTGCGGCGACGGATGCCGAGGTGACGACGCTGAGCATCGACGTGCGTGATCCGGCGGCGGTCGATGCGGCCGTCGAGGCGTGTTTCGCGCGCGGCGGCATCGACGTGCTGGTCAACAACGCCGCCGCCAATTTCATCGCACGCACCGAGACCCTGAGCCATCGTGCGGCCGATGCCGTGCTCAACATCACGCTGCACGGCCCGCTCTACGCGACCATGGCGGCCGGACGACGCTGGCTCGCCGCGGGCCGCCCCGGCGTGGTGCTGTCGATCGTCGCGACCTATGCCTGGACCGGCAGCCCTTATGTCGTGCCCTCGGCGATGGCCAAGGCCGGACTCCTGGCGATGACGCAGTCGCTCGCGGTCGAGTGGGGCGGCAAAGGCATCCGCACGGTGGCGATCGCGCCCGGCCCGTTCCCGACCAAGGGGGCGTGGGAGCGGCTGTTCCCGCGCGAGGATCTCGCCGCCCATGTGGTCACCACCGTGCCGCTGAAGCGGGTCGGCGAGCACGAGGAGCTCGCCAACCTCGCCGCGTACCTCGTTTCCGATCAGGCCGCCTACATCAACGGTGCCTGTGTCACGATCGACGGCGGGCGGTGGCTGCGTGGGGCGGGAAATTTCAGCTTCCTGGAGGGGCTGACGGAAGCCGAATGGGAGAGCTTCCGGCCGAAGAAGGGGACGAAATCCTCGGCGTGACGGGGGTTCCGTTCGCCCGTAGTCCACGCCAGATGTGTGCTCGATGGATGGATCGCCCCGGACGCTGACGCCGCTCGCGGCGCTGCTCGATCGGATCGCCGCGATCTCGCCGCTCGTGCGCACCGAGACCGTTCCGCTCGCGCAGGCCGTGGGACGGGTTTTGGCGGAGGCGCTCAGGGCCGAGGGTCCGCTGCCGGCGAGCCCCGTCGCGCGACGATCCGGCGTCGCGGTGCGGGCCGAGGAGACCCTGGGCGCCGGCCCTTACGCGCCCGCCCTGCTCACTCTTGCCGAACCTGTGCCAGCGGGCGGTGTGCTGCCTGCGGGCGCGGATGCCGTGCTGGCGCCCGAGGCCGTCGAGGAGATCGGCACCGGGTTCGCCGCGACGGTCGCGGCCGCACCGGGAGACGGCGCGGTCGGCGCCGGCGGCGAGGCGGCGTCCGGGGCGCTGCTCGTGCCCTCCGGCACCGTGCTCGGGCCGACGCACATCGCGGTCGCGGCGGCGCTCGGGCGCAAGCGGCTCACGGTGCGCGCCGAGCCGCGTGTCGCGATCCAGCGCGACGGGCCGGCGGGGCTGATGCTGCGCGCGGTGGTGGGCGACGCTCCCGGCCCGCCCGACCTGATCGTGCGATCCGCCTCCGGCCAGCCTTGTCTTGCTGCGCGCCCCATCGAGACGGTCGAGCTCGCCGAGGCCGAGGGCGTTCCCATCCTGCGCCTGCCCGATGGCGCGGCGGCCTGGCTCGCTTGGTGCGCGCTCGGGGCGCCGATCCTGCGGCACCTCTCCGGCCGGCCCGAGCCGGAGCCGGCCACGGCGCGTCTCTCCGGCCGGATCGCCTCCGCGGTCGGGATGACCGATCTCGTGCTGGTGCGGCTCTGCGGCGAGACCGCCGAGCCGCTCGCCTCGCCCGACGCGCCGACGCTGACGGCGCTCGCCGCGGCCGACGGGATGGTGGTGATCCCGCCCGAGAGCGAGGGCCTGCCGGTCGGTGCGGCGGTCGCGGTGCGGCGGTTCTGACCATGCCGCCGCTCGACGCCATGGCAGCGGTGCGCGCGGCCGCCCGGCAGGAGCAGTTCCTCGAAGTGGTGTCCGAGGAGGAGGCGCGGCGCCGCTTCGCCACCGCCTTCGTGCCGCGTCCGCTCGGCGCCGAGAGCGTCCCGCTGGCCGCGGCGCTCGGGCGCGTGCTGGCCGAGGACGTGATCGCCGGCGTCGATGTGCCGGGCTTCGACCGCTCGATCGTGGATGGGTTCGCCGTGCGCGCCGCCGACACGCTCGGTGCGTCGGAAGTCGCGCCGGTGCGGCTGCGCCTCAACCCCGAGGTGCTGGCCTGTGGCCATCCGCCGGCGCTGACCGTGGAGCCCGGCACCGCGAGCGTGATCGCGACGGGCGGGATGATGCCGCGCGGCGCGGATGCCGTGGCGATGGTGGAGCACGCCGAGCCGGGCGAGGACGGGACCGGCGCGTGGATCGCGCTCCGCCGGCCGGTCGCGCCGGGTGCGCATGTCGGCGCCGCGGGCGGCGACATTGCCCGCGGCGAGACCGTGCTGCGCCGGCTCCGCGTGCTGACCAGCCGCGAGGTCGGCATGCTCGCTGCTGTGGGCCGCGCCGAGGTGGAGGTCCTGCGCCGGCCGCGCGTGGCCGTGCTCTCGACCGGCGACGAGCTCATCCCCCCCGGCGCGTCGGCGCGCCCGGCCGGGGTGTTCGACAGCAACGGTGCGATCGTCGCCGCGGCGGTGATCGAGGCCGGCGGCGAGGCGATCCCGCTCGGCATCGTGCCGGACGACGAGGCGGCGCTGGAGCGCGCACTCACCGAGGCGCTGGGCTCGGCCGATCTCGTCGTGCTGTCGGGCGGCACCTCGAAGGGGGCGGGCGATCTCTGCTACCGCGTGGTGTCGCGTCTCGGACGGATCGTCGTGCACGGGGTGGCGCTGAAGCCGGGCAAGCCGCTCTGCCTCGCGGTGGCGGACGGCAAGCCGCTGATCGTGCTGCCCGGTTTCCCGACCTCGGCGGTGTTCACCTTCCACGGCTTCGTCGCCCCGCTGATCCGCGCCATGGCTGGGCTGGCCGCGACCGAGGCCGAGACAGTCGCGGCGCGGCTCGCGGTGCGCCTGCCCTCGGAACTCGGCCGCACCGAATACGCGATGGTCTCGCTGGTGCGGAGCGAGAACGGCCTCGCCGCCTATCCGCTGGCCAAGGGCTCGGGCGCGGTGACGGCCTTCTCGCTCGCCGACGGGTTCGTCGCCGTGCCCGCACTCGCCGAGGCGGTGGAGGCCGGTGCGCCGGTCACCGTGACCCTGATCGGGCGCGGGATCCGCCCGGCCGACCTGGTGGTGATCGGCAGCCACTGCGTCGGCCTCGACCGGATCGCCGGGCTGCTCGCCGAGCGCGGCATCAGCGCCAAGGTGCTGAACGTGGGTTCGCTCGGCGGGCTGGCCGCGGCGCGGCGCGGCGAGGCCGACCTCGCGCCGATGCACCTGCTCGACCCGAAGACCGGCGAATACAACCGCCCGCTGCTGCCCGCCGGCGTGGCGCTGGTCCCGGGCTGGCGGCGCATGCAGGGAATCGTGTTCCGCCCCGGCGACCCGCGCTTCGAGGGCCGCACGCCCGGGGAGGCGGTCGCCGCCGCGCTCGCCGACCCGGCCTGCCTGATGGTCAACCGCAACGCCGGCAGCGGCACGCGGGTGCTGATCGAAGGGCTGCTGAAGGGTGCCCGCCCGCCCGGGTTCCTGAACCAGCCGAAGAGCCACAACGCGGTCGCCGCCGCGGTCGCCCAGGGTCGCGCCGACTGGGGGGTGGCGATCGCCACCGTCGCGCGCGACTACGGCCTCGGCTTCCTGCCGCTCGCCGAGGAGCACTACGACTTCGCCGTGCCCGAGGCCCGTCTCGATCGCGCCCCCGTGCGCGCCTTCCGCGACCTTTTGACCGAGCCCGCCACGCGCGCGGCGTTGACGGCGCTCGGGTTCTCGCCGTCATCCTGAGCGCGAGGGGAGGATCGTCATGCGCCTGCTCGTCGCCCTGCTGCTGATCCTTGCGCCCCCCGCCGCCGCGGAACTCCGCGGCCATGGCGGGCCGGTGAAGGCGATCGCTGTCAGCCCCGACGGCGCGCACGTGGTCTCGGGCAGTTTCGACCAGTCGGCGATCCTCTGGTCGCCCGCGCGCGGCGCGGCCGAGGCGGTGCTGCGCCTGCACGAGGGCGCGGTCGATGCGGTCGCCTTCCTGCCGGACGGCCGCTTCGTCACCGGCGGCGAGGACGGACGGATCGTGCTCTGGCGCGAGGGCGGCCGCGGGCCGGTGCGCGTGTTCGCCGGCCACGAGGCGCGCGTCGCCGCCGTCGCCGCCGCGCCGGACGGCGAGCGCATCGCCTCCGCCGCCTGGGACCGCAGCGTGCGCGTCTGGCCGTTGGACGGCGGCGAGCCGCGCATCTTCCGGGGCCACACCGAGAACACGGTGAACGCGGTCGGCTGGCTGCCGGACGGCTCGGCCGTGGTGTCCGCCGGCTACGACGGAACCGTGCGGCTCTGGCCGCTCGCCGGCACGCCGCGCGTGCTGGCCGAGGTGGGGTTCCCGCTGAACGCGCTGGCGGTTCTGCCGGACGGCACGGTCGCCGCGGCCGGCGCTGCCGGCACGGTCTACCTGATCCCGCCGGGCGGGCCGCCGCGCACGCTTGATGGCGGCACGGCGCCGCTGATCACGCTGGCCGCCAACCGCGACGGCACGCGGCTCGCCGCCGGCGGCATCCGCGGCAGTGTCGCGATCTGGGCCCTGCCCGAGGGGCGCCTGATCCGCTCGCTCACCGGCCCCGGCCTGCCGGTCTGGGCGGCGGCCTTCGCGCCCGACGGCGTGCTGTGGACCGGCGGGTCCGACCGCCGGGTGCGGCGCTGGGACCCCGAGACGGGCGCGCATCTCGGCGGCGCGGTCGCCGGGCCGGAGGAGGAGGCGGCCTCCGACCACCCCGGCGCGCGGGTGTTCCGTGCCTGCGCGGCCTGTCACACCCTGAAGGGCGACAGCGCCAACCGCGCCGGACCGACGCTCGCCGGGCTGTTCGGCCGGCGCATCGCCAGCGTGCCCGACTACCCGTTCAGCGAGGCGCTGCGGGGCATGGACATCGTCTGGACGCGCGAGACCGTGGCGAAGCTGTTCACCCTGGGGCCGGCGACCTACACGCCCGGCACCAGGATGCCCGAGCAGGTGGTGGGCAACGCGCAGGACCTGGAGGCGCTGCTCGACTTCCTCGAGCGCGAGACCGGGGGGTAGGCCCGCCTCGCCCGGCGACTTTAAACTTTACGGCCTTAAGACTTTAAGCCTTTAAGCGGCCCCGCGCGGGGAGGGGAGGGGGCGCGGCCCGTTGGCGCGCGCAGGGTAGCGCACGCCTGCGTCCGGATCGGACGTATGAGGTAAGCCTCCCTGTGCCCCGACCCCGCCGGTCCTCCACCGGACGTGGTGCCGGCGCGCTGCGGCGATCGGGGGGGCATCGGTGCGCACCGGACCGTCGATCAGGGCCCCGTACGGCATGCGTGCGGCAGGGCATCAGGGGATGGCGGGCACCGATCCGTGCCGGCGTGAACCGTCCCGGCGCCGAAGCCGCACCGACATCTTCGCCACGGCCTGCCCGCGCCGAGGGCCGGGGAGCCGCAGCCCGATCGGCCGCCGACCCTCAGCCGCGCGCGCGCCGTGCGAGCGCTGCCAGTTCCGTGTTGAAGGCCTGGGGCTCCTCCCAGAAGGGTGCGTGGCCGATCCCCTCGCGCAGCACCAGGCGCGACCCCTGTATCAGCGACGCCGCGTGCTCGGCCATCGGCACGGCGATCAGCCGGTCGCGCACCCCCTGGTACACGACGGTGGGGACGCGGATGGCGCGCAGAACCTCGTCGTACTCGGCGCGGCGACCGCCGAGCGAGATCCGCACATGGCGCGGCACCATCATGTTGAAGCCCAGCATCACCGCCATCTCGTCCGGCGTGGGTTGGATCTCGAAGCAGGCCTCGAGGAAGCGCTGCGTGCCCCGGATCGCGGTCAGCGGGTCGGCGCTGGTCATCGGGCCGATGAGCTGGACGCCGGGGCCGAAGAACCCGGGGCGCGCAGCGATCGTGGCGCAGACCAGCATCAGCCCGCCGATCGCCGCCTGCCCGTGGGCCGCCAGGTAGTCGCCGATCACGCGCCCCGCGTAGGACCAGCCGACCAGCACCGGGCGGCGCAGCGAGAGGGCCGCGATCACCGCCTGCAGGTCGTCGGCCCAGCGCTGCGGCGTGCGGTAGTGGTCGTGTCCCTCGGGCTTGCCGCTCATGCCGTGGCCGCGCAGATCGACCGCCACCAGGCGGAACTCGCGCTGCAGGGCGGCGTCGCCGGTCTGCTTCTGCCAGGACAGCGCGGCCTGGGCGTAGCCGTGCAGCAGCAGGATCGGCTGGCCCTCCGGGTTGCCGTAGTCGTAGACGGCGAGGTCCACACCGTCGGGGCTGCGCACCGTGTGCGGCCGGTAGGGCAGATCCGGCGCGGCGGGCGTCTGGGCCCTGGCCGCGCGCATCCCCCAGAGCCCCTCGACGAGGCTGACGGTGGCCAGGCCGGCGGCGACGGCGCGGAGGGTCGTGCGGCGTGCAGGCATTCGGCTCATTCTCCCTCTTCGTTGCGGTTTCGCGCGAAGAGGACAGCACGGCACCGGCGCGCGCACCAGGGGGGAGGGCCGTGCCTGCGCGCGCCCCGGCCGCGCCCGGTCCGGCCCCATCTCGGCCCTCGCTTGACAGGTCGCGCCCGGCATGGCGCAGCACCGCCATGACCGATGACCGCGCGGTGCTGGTGACGCGCCCCGAACCCGAGGCGCAGGAGACCGCGCACCGCCTGCGCGCGCTCGGCCGCCGCGCCATCCTCGCACCCATGCTCACCATCGCGCCCGTGGCCGCCCGGCTGCCCGGGCCGGGTGCGCTCCAGGCCATCATCGCCGGCAGCATCAACGCCGTCCGCGCCCTGCCGCCCGCGTTCCACACCGTGCCGCTGCTCGGGGTCGGCGATGCCACCGCCGCCGCGGCCCGCGCCCACGGCTTCCGCGACGTCCGCTCCGCCGCCGGCGACGCGCGCGCGCTCGCCGCCCTCGCCGCCGCCACGCTCGACCCCGCCGGCAAGCCCCTGCTGCTGCCCACCCGCGCCCGCGAGGGGCTCCGCCTCGCCGCGGACCTCCGCGCGCGGGGCTTTGCCGTGCTGCGCCGCATCGTCTATGCCGCACACCCGACCGGAACCCTGCCGCCGGAAGCCGCCCGGGCGCTCGCCGATGGCGAAATCGATGCGGTGGTGTTTTTCTCCGCCTCGGCGGCGCGGAGCTTCGCTAGGATCATCCGCGCCAGCGCGGTGGCCGGGAGGCTGGGGGGGGTCACGGCGTGCGCGATCAGCGAGGCGGCAGCCGCCGCGCTCGGGGATCTGGGTTTCCAGGCGGTCCGGGTCGCCGCGCGGCCCGACCAGGATAGTCTGCTCGCGCTGCTTCCGTCTGGCGGGGGCAGCGAGGGTCGAGGGGAGTGGTCCGGATGAGCGACGAACCCAAGCAGCCCAAGGACGCGCCGAAGCAGACCGCGCAGGGCAAGGCCAAGGAGCCGCCCGCCCAGGCGGCGAAGCCGGGGCCGACGGCTCCGGCTCGGCAGGGCGAGCCCGCGAAGCCGGCCGCATCCGAGCCGCCGAAGCCCCCGCCCGGGGGCCCGCCCGGCGCCGACCGGCCGCCGGCCCCACCCGCCGCGCCTCCGCCCGCGCCCACGCCCGAACCCGCCAAGGCCGCGCCGGCGAAGCCCGAGCCGCCGAAGCCGGAACCCCCGAAGTCCGAGCCCAAGCCGGCCGCCGCGCCGGCCCGCGCCGAGGCCCCACCGCCGCCGCCGGCGCGCACCGGCGCGCTCTGGGCCGCGATCGTGGTGCTGTTCCTCGCGGTCGCCTGGATGGTGGTCGAGCGGCTGTCCGGCCCCGCCGCCGATCCGGCCCTGGCGGCACTCGCCAGTCGCCTCTCCGCCCTGGAAGGTCGGCCCGCGCCGGCCGCCCCCCCCGACCTGCGGCCGCAATTCTCGGCGCTGGAATCCCG
>CALKJX010000311.1 GCA_937995555.1 uncultured Elioraea sp. | reverse complement strand
GCATGAGCAGGCCGCGCCCCGCCCGGCCCGAGGAGGGGCTCGCCTGGATCACCGGCGCCTCCTCGGGGATCGGCCGGCAACTCGCGCTCGAGCTCGTCGCGCGCGGCTGGACCGTCGTCGCGACCGCACGGCGCGAGGCGGAGCTGACGGCCCTCGCGGCCGAGGCGGGGGGGCGCATCATCGCGGCACCGGCCGATGTCACCGACGCCCAGGCGGTCTCCGCTGCCGTGCACCGCGCACAGGCCGAGGCCGGCCGGCCGATCGTGCTCGCGGTGCTGAACGCGGGCACCTACATCCACGACAGCGCGCAACGCTTCGATCTCGATGCCTTCTCGCGCCAGGTGCGGGTGAACGTCGACGGCACGGCGACCGCGCTCGCGTCCGTCATGCCGGCGATGATCGCGCGCAGCGCCGGCCAGATCGCGATCGTCTCCTCGGTCGCCGGCTATCGCGGCCTGCCGCGGGCGATCGCCTATTCCGCCACCAAGGCCGCACTGATCGCCATGGCCGAGAGCCTGAAGTTCGACCTCGACCGGGCGGGCGTCCTGATCAACGTCGTCAACCCGGGATTCGTGAAGACGCCGCTGACCGACCGCAACGACTTCCCGATGCCGTTCCTGATGCCGGTCGAGGCGGCAGCGAAACGGATCGCCGACGGGCTCGCGCGCGGCCACTTCGAGATCGCCTTCCCGCGCCGCTTCGCCGCCATCCTGAAGCTGATGCGCATCCTGCCCTATGCGCTATACTTCCCGCTGGTGGGACGGGCGACACAACGACGATGAGGTTCGAGGACCTGGCGCGCGATCCGCGCGCCGGCGCACTCAGGGCATGGGGCGAGGCCTGGCAGGGGCTGACGCCGGAGACGGTCCCGACGCTGGTCGGGCTCGCCGCCGCGGACATCCGCTTCCGCGATCCGTTTCAGGAGGTCCGTGGCCGCGACGCCTTCGAGCGCATGCTGCGGCACATGTTCGCAACCGTGGCCGAGCCGCGCTTCCTCGTCACCGACCATGCGCTCGGCATCGCCGCCGGGTATCTGCGCTGGAGTTTCACCTGCCGCCGGGGCGCCGACACACAGACGATCGACGGCGTGAGCGAGATCGGCTTCGCACCGGACGGGCTCGTGTCCGCCCATGTCGATCACTGGGACTCCGGAATGCAGGTGTACGCACGGCTTCCCGTTCTGGGCATGGCGATCAGGGCGATCGCGCGCCGCATCGCCGCGCGTTAACCCTTCGTTCACGTTTATCCGTCAGACTGCCTACTGGCGTCGTCTAGCCAGCGGTCACGCCGTGTCGGCGAAGCGACGTGGACTCGGCGTGACCGCCCAAGGAGGGCCTTGGCCCAGGCAGGCATACGATGATCGTTGAAGCGACCCGTCCGGTCTCCCTTCCGCCGTCCTCGCCCATGGCGCGCGCGATCCCCGCGGCCATGCCCGACGATGTTGCCGGCATGCCGCAGACCACCGTCGGCAAGGCCGTGCCCCTGACCAATCCGGCGATGCGCTTCGACTTCAAGGCCTCGATGGTGGTGATCGAGTTCTTCGATGCGCAGGGCGAGGTCCAGCGCAAGATTCCGTCCGAGCGCGTGCTCGAGGCCTATGCGCGCGGCCAGGATCCGGCCTTCCCCGCCACGGCCCTGGTGGTGGATGCCGAGCGCTGAGTCACACGCGGCAGTCGCGCCGCATCAGCACATGCGGCTAGCCGTGATCGTGCAGCACACCGGCCTCGGTCCAGACGAGTGATACCTGAAGCACGAAGGCTCGACCTTTGTGCTTCAGGTATCGCGCGCAGGGCTGGTGTGGCGGCTGCGCGCCAGAGGAAGACCAATACCCGGCGCACGAAGGTGGAACCTTCATGCGCCGGGTATGACACGTAGAGATCCACCTGCCCATTCGTGAAAAGCCAGAGCCGCGGATACCCCGCGCGCCAGGCCGCAGCCTCGACCGCCTTCTCCAGCACCGGCGCGATCGCCACGCCACGGAAGCGCGGCACGACATGGACACTCGCAAGTCAGGGGTGCAGATCAGGTCGCGCATCGCAGTCCTCGGCCGTGAGCGACGCCGTTCCCGCGGGCTCGCCGTCGATCAGCGCGACGACGCACTGCTCCGGCCCGATCCGCGCTGTGCGATCCGCGATCCTGGCAAGACGCTGTTCCAGCGTCTTGCCGTACGCGCGCCCCCATTCGCGCCAAGTGCACTCCCCGACGATCGCGGCCCGATCTGGACGATCCGAGAACGTGACAAGCGCGAGGCTCATGCGGGCCCGAGGCGGCGGAAGGCGAGCTGCACCGTGCCGATCCAGACGCCCCAGCGATACACCTTCGCCGTGTTCAGCACGACCTCGTCATCGATGCGGAACATCCAGTCGTCGAACCGCACCTGCCAGGTGGAGTCGCCGACCTGGAGGTTGATGCGGTAGCCGAACTGGAAGGCGTTGCCGGCCTCCCGGCCGGTGGCGACGCCGATCACGTCGTCCGCCCGGCCCTCCCACTGCCGCTCGCCCGTGCGCGTCAGGCGCCAGATGCGCTTCTGCGTCTCGCCGTCGTTGTAGAGGAAGTCCTCGTCCAGCGTCAGCGTCGAGCCGTCCCAGGTGCCGAGGATGTCGACCGTGAAGGTACGGCGGACGGTGCCGAACCGATCCTCGAACAGCCCGGCCGCGCGCGTCCGCCCGGCGAAGTACTCCTCCAGCCTGAGCTCTGGCGTGCGCCCGGCGAAATCCTCGATTCTCATGCCGCCTCCGCATCCCGCGAGCAGAACGAGCCCCAGCAAAGCCGCAATCATCCGCCGCATGCCACCCCTCCGTTCGTCACGCCTTCAGGTCGATCCACGAGAGGTGGCCGCCCTTGCCCGCGCCGGTATCGACGAACACGGCCCGACCGCCGCGCCTGCCGTCGACGATATGGGGTCGGCCGTCGGGGCTGCGATTGTCATGGCCGCAATAGACCGTGAGTCCGGCGGGAATGTAGTCCACCCAGTCGAGCACCCGCACCGGGTAGCCGGTCTCGGTGAGCTCGCCCCTGGACGTCTGGCCGAACAGAGCGCGCGAGACGAGGCCGTCCGGCCGACGCGCACCTGCTTCGGGCGGGGCGGGTTCGATGAGCATGGAGGTGTGGAAGGCACCGTGCACGAACAGCGCGTCGCGCCAGCGCAGCCAGGCGGGAGCACGCGCAATCGCCTCGATCGCGCGCGCGGCGAGGGCGGCGCGGTCGGGATAGCCTTCGAGCTGGGCGAGGGTTTCATCGAGCCCGCCGGCACTCGCCTTGACGGGCTGGCCCAGCAGGGCACGGCGCAGCTTGTGGTCGTGGTTGCCCAGCAGGAACAGCCCGGCGCCGCGATCCAGCAATCCGAACATCGCCGCGAGCACGCCGGGCGCGTCCGGCCCGTGATCGGTGAGGTCGCCGATCTGGACGACGAACAGACGGGCCGCTTCCGCACCCTCGATCGCATCGCGGAACGGTCCGGACTCGCCATGCACGTCTCCGACCACGCGGATGCCAGCGAACCCGGCCGGCAGGTCGAACCTCATCCGCGCCGTTCCAGCCGCGCGCGGATCGCCGCCTGCGCTGCCCGGTCGAGCGGGAACCGCCACATCAGCGCGACCGCCACCAGCTTGAGCGCGATCGGCGTCATCGCGTAGAGCCCAACCAGCGCGCCGAGCCCCGCGACGCCCTCCGGCCCGGTGCGGAACCCGAGCGCTTCCAACAGTGGCAGCCCCACCCCCACCGCGAGCGCGTTGCCGGCCTTCTGCGCCATGCTCCAGGCGGCAAAGAACAAGCCTGCCCGAGGCCGGCCGCTCTCGGCATGGTCGAGGTCGATCACATCCGCCTGCATCGCCGGCGGCAGTGCGAGGTCGGCCCCCAGCGACGCACCCGTCAGCACGCAGATGACGAGGAAGATCGGCCAGTCTCCTGGCCCGAGCAGTGGTACGAACGCGAACACCGCAGCCGCCCACAGCATCGAGGCGCACCAGGCGCGATGCTTCGAGGTGCGCCGCGCGAGCCAGCCCCAGAACGGCACCGCCGCCACGCCGGCGACGAAGTAGACGAGCAGCAACAGGCCCGACTGCGCCTCCGCATCCAGCAGATGCGTCGCGATCAGCAGGAACAGCGCCGCCGGCAGCCCGTTGGCGACCCCGTTCACGATCCACGCCGCCAGCAGCCGCAGGAACGGCCGGTTGCGCCGCAGGGGTGCCAGGAACCCGCGCAGCGATCGGCGTGCCGGTCGCCCTGCCGGCGCGACCGGCTCGGGAACCAGCGTGAACAGCGCGACAAAGGCGGGCACCGACAGCGCCAGCATCGTCATCGCAAGCGCGCGCAGATCCGCCGCAATCCCGCCCGAGACCACCGCCGGCACCACGGCCGAGGCGACAATGCCGGCGATCGTCGCCGCCTCACGCCAGGAGGTGATGCGCGTGCGCTCGTTGTAGTCGGGCGACAGCTCCGCCCCCCAGGCGCTGTAGGGCACGTTCACCATCGTCCAGCCGAGATAGACCAGGCTCGCGCAGAGGAAGAAGTGCCAGGCGCCGGCCCCCGACGGCGGCACGAACAGCAGCCACACCGCGGGTGCCGCGATCGGCACCGCGGCCGCGATCCAGGGCCGCCGCCGGCCGAGGCCGCTGCGCGTGCGATCGGACAGCCAGCCGACGAGCGGGTCGGTTATGCCGTCGAGCAGGCGCGTCGCCAACAGGATCGCGCCGACGGTGGTCAGCCCCAATCCCATCACGTCGCCCCAGAACGCCGGCAGGTAGACGTTCAGCGGAAGACCCAGCAGGGCCAGGGGAAAGGCAGGGAGGCCGTAGGCCGCCAGGATGCGGGTGCTCAGCCGCCGTTCGCAGGGCTCCGCCCTGCACCCGCCAGGGGCCATTGGCCCCTGGACCCCGTCAACCACGCGCGAGCACGATCCGGCCGACATCCGTCCAGCCGGCGCGGAAGCCCGTCTCGCAGTAGGATAGGTAGTACTCCCAGAGGCGCTTGAAGCGCGCGTCGTACCGGCCGAGCGCGCCGATCTGCGGCCAAGCCGCCTGGAACGACTCGTTCCATCGGCGCAGCGTCTCCGCATAGGACGCGCCGAACCAGGTGTCGGACTGCCATCGGAGCCCCGCCCGCGCCACCTCCTCGCGCAGCCGCGTGGGGCTCGGCAGCATTCCACCCGGGAAGACATAGCGCTGGATGAAGTCCGCACTGCGTCGGTAATCGGCGAAGAACCGATCGGCGATGGTGATGATCTGCAGTGCCGCCCGCCCGCCGGCCCTGAGGCGGTCGTGCACGGCGCGGAAATAGGCGGGCCAGTAGGATTCGCCCACCGCCTCGAACATCTCCACCGATGCCACCGCATCGAAGGTTTCGGTCACGTCGCGATAGTCCTGGATGCGGATCTCGACCCGATCGGTCAGCCCCGCCGCGGCGATCCGCGCCCGCGCTGTCTCGGCCTGCGCGCGCGAAAGCGTCAACGCCACCACCTTCGCCCCATGCTCGCGCGCCGCCGTCTCCGCCAGATGGCCCCAGCCGCAGCCGATCTCCAGCAGCCGTGCGCCGGGCGCGAGCGCGAGCTCGTCCAGCAGGTTGCGCACCTTGCGCCGCTGCGCCTGCTGCAGCGTCTCGTCGGGCGCGCTGAACTCGGCCGAGGAATAGGTCATCGTCGGATCGAGCCAGGCAGCGTAGAAGTCGTTGCCGAGATCGTAGTGCGCGGCGATGTTGCGCCGAGCCCCGCGCCGCGAGTTAGGCTTGAACGCGTGCACGAGCCACGACAGCCAACGGATCAGCGGGCGGCCGCGCAGCACGGCGTCCCACTCCGCCTCATTGGCGGCGGCGAGCATCATGACCGCGCGCAGGTCGGGCGTGGACCAGTCGCCGTCGAGATACGCTTCCGCCCAGCCCAGGCTGCCCCCGATCGCGAAGCGGCGGATCGCGCGCGGCGAGGCCAGCCGCACCTCGGCGCTCGGCCCCGGGCGTGCACCGCGGACCCGATGCGTCGATCCGTCGGGCAGCACGAGCCGCAGCTCTCCTGCGCGGATCAGCCCCGCGAGTTCCAGCGCGAGCCGATAGCGTCGCGGCGGCGGGCCGGCGAGCCCGGCCGAGAGCGTCGTGTCCGTTCCGTGCATGGTCGGGCGCCGACCTCAGCGGGCGATCGTCGGCGTGGGTGCCGGCGGGGCTGGGCGGGCATGGTAGCGCGCCCCCTTCAGCCACAGCCTGAGCGCATGAACATGGATGGCGACCATGGCCTTGACCGTGACGAAGGGTATCGCCGCGAGGGCCCGCAGCAATCCGCGATCAGTCATCGGCTCGCGCCGTCCGGCCAGCGAGGCGGTCAGCACGCGGGCACCCTCCTCGTGCTCGTCGATCACGAGACCGAAGCGCTGGCCCGAGACCGCGAGCGTGAAGCCGTAGCGCGCTGCCATGCCTATGAAGGGCGAGACGTGCATGGACTTGTCGGCCGCGTGGCGGTGCGACGTCCCGCCAGAGAGTCGGGCGACATAGGGATGCTGGTCGCCGAAGGTGTTCTTCACCTGGTAGATCACGGCAAAGGGCTCTCCCAACCCATCCTCGCAAAGATAGAGCGTGATCGGGTTGAAGACATAGCCGAGCACGCGCGGCATCGCGAGGATCCAGATCCGCGCGGGCCGGGCGATGTCCGCGGTGGCAAGGACACCGTCCGCCCAGGCCCGCAGCGAGGATCCGTCGCGCGGGCCATGATCGATGGCGTGGAACGACACGAGACCGGCGCGGTCATGGGCGAACAGGTGGCTCGCTGCGGCCGCCTCGTCGAGCCGGTCGAGATCGAGCAGCAGGGCCCAGATCCGGTAGTCGAGCCGGTGCCGGAACGGGTGGTGGCGCACATGCACCACGCGCGCGCGCAGGATCTCGGCGGGCGGACCGCTCGCAAGACCTCCACTCACCGGCGTGCTCCTTGGCCAGGGTTGCGCGCCGGTGGCTGGGAGAGGGGCGTGGCAGGACACGCGGGGGCGGTTCCGCGGGCGTGGGATTGGCGCCCTCGGCCGGCGTTCCGGGCCCGGACGGTATCCCGGGGCCGGGCCTTGCCAGCCCGCGTCCCCGCTCGGACAAGCGCGGGCATGAACGCCGGTATCGAGGCTCCCCGGCAACCGCCAGCGAGGGAGGAGCGATGTTCGCCGGCATCGACGTCGCGCCCGAAACCCACACCCTGGCACGCCTCGACGACGCCGGCGCGCCAATCGGCAGGCCGATCCCCATCGCCGAGGATCGCGCGGGCCACGACGCGCTGCTCGCGGCGCTTGGCCCCCCGCGGGCCCTCGTCGTCCTCGAGGCCACCGGCCACTCCCGGAAGAATCTCCTCGCCGTGCTCAGCGCTGCCGGCCACGAGGGCGCGCTGGTCAACCCGCTCGTTGCCCGCCGCTTGCAGGAGGCCGGCCTCGAGCGCACCAAGACCGACGCCATCGACGCCCCAGGTCCGGCCCGCCTCGCCTTCGAGAAACGCCCGGCGCCCACCCACCCGCACGACGAGATCGCCGAGAACCTGCGCGAACTGGTCCGCCACCGCGACCGGCCCCGCCAGGGCTTCGATGACCGCGTCCGCCAGCTCCACCGCCTCGTCGACCTCGGCTTCCCCGAGTTCACCTGCCACGTCCGCACCCCCGACGGCATGCTCGCCACCTGCCTGCTCGCCGAGTATCCGACCGCACGCGCCTTCGCCCGCGCCACCCCGCGCCGCCCGGCCAAGCTCCGCTGCGACAGGCGGCATCCGGTCGGGCCGGAACTCGCCGAGCACCTGATCGAGGCCGCCACGCGCTCCGTCCGTCGGCATCACGGGCCGGCCTGCGCGCTGCAGGCCCGCCACATCTGCCAGGATCTCGACCTCTGGCGCCGGCGCTTGGCCGACATCGAGAACCTGCCCGACACCCACAAGGTCGGAAAGCTGCTCACCACCATCGACGGCATCGGACCGCAGAGCGCCGCCCGCATCATCGCCGAGGCCGGCAACCCAGCGCCCGTCCACAGCCCAGGCGCGCTCGCCGCCCATCTCGGCGTCGTCCCGGCCCTGCGCCAGCCGGGCAAGCGCAATCCCGCCCGCGCCGCCACCCACTTCGGCAACGCCAGGCGGCGCACCGCCCTCTGGATGCCAACCCTCTGCGCCGTCCGCCAAAACCCCTGCCTCCGCGACCGCTACGAACGCCCCCGCACAGCCCGAAAGCCGCCAAAGCTCGCCCTCATCGCCGCCATGCGAACGCTCCCCCTCGCCGTCCACACCACGGCCAGAACCCGAAGGCCCTCCATCAGCACCACAGAGCAGGCGCGCCCGGCAGAGCGATCCCACAGCAAAGCCCACCGCCCCTGCGGCCCAACCACGAAGCACTCGCTCACCATCACGGCATCTCACGCCGCGCCCGCCAGCGCCGGCGCGCCCTGCCAGGGTGCGGCGACGCCGAAGTCTTGCGCCACGGCGATGGCCGAGGCGATGCCGTCCTCGTGGAAGCCGTAGCCGCACCAGGCGCCGCAGAACCACACCCGTGCCCGGCCCTGGAGCGCCGGCAGCTGCGCCTGCGCGCGCAGCATCGCCGGGTCGTATTGCGGATGACGGTAGGTCTTCTCGACCAGCACGGTGCCCGGCCTCGGTGCGCGGAACGGATTGAGCGAGACGAACAGCGGCTTCGCCGTCCGCAGGTTCTGCAGGCGGTTCATCCAGTAGCTGACCGCGACCTCGCGGCGATGATCGGCCGGGCCGCGCGCGAGGTAGTTCCACGACGACCACACGCCGCGCCGCCGAGGCATGAGCGTTTCGTCCGTGTGCAGGACCATGGCGTTGTCCTGATAGCGCACCTGCGACAGCACCGCACGCTCGGCCGCACTCGGCCGATCGAGCAGACGCAAGGCCGCGTCCCCGTGGACCGCCAGCACGACGCGATCGAAGCGCTGCGCCGCGCCGTCCTCCAGATGGACGGTCACGCCGGTTTCGTCCCGCGCCACGGCGAGCGCCGCGCGTCCGGTGGAGACGCGTCCGCCCAGATCGGCAGCGATGCGCGCGACATACCGGCGCGATCCGCCCGAGACCGTGCGCCAGCGCGGCCGGCCCGACAGGCGCAGCAGGCCGTGGTTCTCGAAGAACCGCACGAAGGCACGCGCGGGAAAGTCGCGCATCCCGTCCACGCTTGCCGACCAGATCGCGGCCCCCATGGGCAGCAGGTGATCGTGCACGAAGGCCCGGCCGTAGCGCTCGCGCGCGAGAAACGCGCCGAGTGTCAGCCCATCGTCGGCATCCGCGAGCTGCCGGGGGGCCTCGCGGTAGAAGCGCACGACATCGCGCAGCATGGCGAGGAACCGAGGACGGACCAGGTTGCGCTTCTGCGCGAAGAGCTGCGGCCAGGCGCCGCCGGCATATTCGAGCCGCCCGTCGCCGATCGAGACGCCGAACGACATGTCGGACGCTTCGGATACGACGCCGAGCGCGTCGAACAGCCCAACGAGATTCGGATAGTTCGCCTCGTTGTAGACGATGAAGCCGGTATCGACCGCGACCCGTTCGCCGGCGACCTCGACCTCCTGCGTATCGGCATGCCCGCCGAGCCGGGCTTCGGCCTCGAACAGGGTCACCTCGCAGGCATCGCGCAACAGCCATGCCGCCGACAGACCGGCGATCCCGGCGCCGATCACGGCCACGCGCGGGCGAATGCGTGGCCAGAACAGTCCGTCCATTCAGGCGGCTCCCTTGTCCCTGGTGATGGAGTCCAGCGCGGCGAGCGCGCGGGCGCGCGCGGCCGAATGATCGACGATCGGTGTGGGATAGGTTCGTCCCAGCACCACCCCGGCATCGTCGAGCTCGATCGGTGACGCCTGCCAGGGCGCGTGGATCAGCGCCGCCGGCAGGCGCGCGAGCTCGGGCACCCAGCGGCGCACATAGGCGCCGTCGGGGTCGAACTTCGCGCCCTGGAGGATGGGGTTGAAGATGCGGAAATACGGCGCGGCGTCTGCGCCCGACCCGGCGACCCATTGCCACGAGGCGCTGTTGGCGGCGAGATCGGCATCGACCAGCGTGTCCCAGAACCAGGCCTCGCCCTCCTGCCAGGGCAGCAGCAGGTGCTTGATCAGGAACGAGGCGACGATCATGCGCACCCGGTTGTGCATCCAGCCGGTGTGCCAGAGCTGACGCATCCCGGCATCGACGATCGGATAGCCCGTCCGCCCGCGCTGCCACGCGCGCAACGCTTTGGCATCGTTCCGCCAGGGGAAGTCGGCGAAGGCGGGCTTCAGCGGCTGCTCCGGCATCTCGGGGCGGTGCCAGAGCAGGTGATAGGAGAACTCGCGCCAGAGCAGTTCCTTCAGGAACGTCTCGGTGCCCTTGCTGCGCGGCGCGGCGGCGGCCTCGGCCGCGTGCCAGACCTGGCGCGGCGAGATCTCGCCCCAGTGCAGATGCGGGCTCAGGCCGGAGGTCGCGTCCAGATCGGGGCGGTTGCGCAGCCGGTCGTAGTCGAAGAGGTGGCCGGCGACAAAGCGGTCAAGCCGGGCTTGTGCGGCCGTCTCGCCAGGCGTCCAGGTCTCGCGCAGGCCGCCGGCCCAGTCCGGAGTCGTCGGCAGCAACCCCCAATCGTCGAGACGGTCCGACAGCGGGAAACGGTCCGGCGCGGGGATGCGCATCGGCGCGCGCGTCGGTTGCGGCGGCGGGCCGGCGGCGAAGCAGGCGCGGCTGAACGGCGTATAGACGCCGAAGGAGCCTCCCGCTTGCGTCCGCACGGTCCACGGTTCGAACAGCAGCGCTGCGTTGGCACCGTGGATCGGGACCCCACGCTGCTTCAGTCCAGTCGCGACCGCTGCGTCGCGCGCGCGCGCCCAGGGTTCGTAGAGGCGATTGGCGTGCACGGCAACCGCGCCGGTCTCCTCCACCAGGCGCGGGATCGCCTGCTCGGCGCGGCCGCGGCGCATCACCAGCCGGTTGCCGCGCTCGGCCAGCGCAGCCGCGAGGGCGGCCAGGCTGTGGTGCAGCCACCAGCGCGCCGCGCCGCCGGGCGTCCAGGCCCCGGGCGTCTCCTGATCGAGCACGAACACCGGAATCACCGGCCGGCCGGACGCCAGTGCGGCCGTGAGCGCGGGATTGTCGGTGAGGCGGAGATCCTGGCGGAACCACAACAGGACCGGCGCGCCGGAGGGGAGGCCCATGCGACGGGGAACACCTTGCCAGACGTGTGACCGCCGTAGGCCGCCTTCCCAAAGGGCCCCGGCGTTGTCGGAGACGGAGCGGATATAGGCTCTGCGTCCGCCGGTCAAAGCCTCACGGTTTCGCCAGCGCCGCCGCCGTGAACCCGCGCGCCGATCGCGCGTTGCGCCGGCAGCCGACAGAAGCGGGGGACCTGACCATGACCATCTCCCGCGCCGTTTCCTGCGCGGCGCCGCCTGCCGCCTGCCTTGCGCTCGCCGGAATCGCCGGCCCGCTCGTCGTGCCCGCGGCCCGGGCGAGCGACCGCGACGTCGTCGACCTGCTCTCCGCGCGCGGCGGCTTTGACCGCTTCCTGACGCTGTGCCACCGGGCGAATGTCGCCGACGAGCTGAAGGGTGCCGGCCCGTTCACCGTCTTCGCGCCGAACGATGCGGCCTTCGGCCGGATACCGGAGAGCCTGGTCATCGACCTCGCCGGGTCCACCGGCGAGGCCGTGCCCGACATGGTGCGGCTGCGCGCCAGGGTGTTGCTCCAAATCGTGCAGGGCCGGCACAGCTCGGCCGGCTGGACCAACATCCAGGAGTGGCAGACCCTGAACGGGGTGCGCCTCAAGGTGGAAATGCCACAGGGCGAGCCGATGCGTGTGCTCAATGCGCACATCGTCGAGGGCCTCCATCCGCTGTCCGAGTTCGGCAGCCGAACCGTGACGCTGACCACGCAGAACGGCAACCGGAACCTCGTGGACGGCAGCGATACGAACCGGGTCTCGGTCCGCTTGCCGCGCGACGGCGGTTGCGGCCCCGGCAGCGCGCTCGCCTTCTGGGTCGCTTCGACCATCGTGCGTGCCGACATTCCGGCCTCGAACGGGATCATCCACGTGGTCGACCGGCCAGCGCGGCCGTGAGCCGGGGCCGGGCCCATCACGCGGGCTCGGCCTCGCGCAGTTCGGCGAGCGTGAAGCTGAACAGCCGGCCGCGCCCCAGCAGGAAGGCGCGGCCGCCACGCGGAAAGAGTGCGCGGATCGCGGGATCGCGCACGTCCAGGCCGCCGGCGTAGGCCCCGAAGGCCGGCAGCAAGACGCGCCGGGAGTCGGCGACGAAGCAGGCGCGGCTCACCCATTTGCCGCGGGTCGCGATGGCCGCCTTCGGATGCAGATGCCCGGAGATCTCGCCTGGCCGTCCGGTTGCGTCATGGAGGAAGGTGAGCGGCCCCTCATGCAGCACAGCCGTGGTCACGCCGGGCAGGCCCTCGGGTGGGACGGGATCGTGATTGCCGAGTATCCAGACGAGCTCGACCGAGTGCGCGAGCGCGGCAATCCGCGCGACGTCCTCGCGCGCCAGACGCGCGGCACCGTGCCGGTCATGGAACGAGTCGCCGAGGGCGACCAGGCGCGCGGGCCTGTAGCGCCGCACCAGCGTGATCAGCCGATCGAGCGTGGCGCGGCTGTCATAGGGCGGGATGAGCGCGCCGCGCGCGGCGAGCGACGAGCCCTTCTCCAGATGGAGATCGGCGACCGCCAGCAGCCGGCGCGCCGGCCACCACAGCACGCCTGCCGGGTCGAGCATCAGCCGCTCGCCGGCGATGTGGATCGGCGCTGCGCTCATTCGGCGAGCGGCAGCTCGCCCTGGCGTCGGCCGCGGAGCGTGCGCAGCGTCGCACGACCCTGCGTGCCGGCCGCGTAGCCTGAGGGACGCTTGCGGTCGGGCGCGGCGTTCGCGCGATGCACGGGATGCACGGGGGGCGGCGGTGGCTCGACCTTGCCCAGCGCTTCTGCCACCAGCTGCGCTTCCTCGGCCTCGGCGAGCAGTGCATCCTCGCCCGCGCCGGCCACACTCTCCTTGCCGACCTCGAGCAGCACCGGCACCGCGAGCGGCGAGACGCGCGACAGCGCCATGTGCACCACGCGGCCCTGTGCGCGCTTGAGCAGGGCGGCGACGCGGCCGACATCCACCAGGCCGCGCGCGGCGTCGGCGCGCGTGGCGCGCAGCAGCACGTGGTCGGGCTCGTGCTTGCGCAGCACGTCGTAGATCAGGTCGGTGTTCACGGTCACCTGGCGTCGCGACTTCTCGGCCCCCGGATGATGGCGATCGACCAGCCCCGCGATCACGGCGACATGGCGGAAGGTGCGGCGGAGCATCGACGACTCGGCCATCCACTCCTCGAGATCGTCGCCCAACATGTCCTCGCCGAACAGTTCGGCGACGCGCAAGGGCTGATGCGCCGACCACACCGCGACCACGTAGTCGGTGGCGACGAATCCCAAGGGGCCGAAGCCCGCGCGTTCCATCCGCCGCGTCAGCAGCATCCCCAGCGTCTGATGCGCGTTGCGGCCCTCGAAGCAGTAGGCGACCAGGAACCAGCGCCCGCCGCGCGGGAAGGTCTCGACCAGCAGGTCGTTGCGGCCGGGCAGGCGCGAGCGCGCCTTCTGCAGGCGCAGCCACGCGGCGACATCCTCCGGCAGGTCGTGCCACTGCGCCGGGTCCTGCAGCATCGCGCGCACGCGGTCGGCAAGGCAAGTGGTCAGCGGCAACCGCCCGCCGGCATAGGCCGGCACCTTGGGGTCATCGCCTACACCCGGCGAGCACTCGACGACGGTCTCGTGCAGGCGGTCGAAGCGCAGCAGCCGGCCGGCGAACATGAACGTGTCGCCCGGCTGGAGCATCGAGACGAAGTACTCCTCGATCTCGCCGAGCACGTGCCCGCCGAAGCCGCGCCCGAGCTTCACCTTCAGAAGCGGCGCTTCGACGATCGTGCCGATGTTCATCCGATGCTGACGCGCGACGCGCGCGTTCGCCACATGCAGCCGTCCCTCGGCATCGCGGAACAGCTTGCGGTAGCGGTCGTAGGCAGCGAGCGCATAGCCGCCGTCCTCGACGAAGCGCACCACGTCGTCGAAGTCCCGGCGCGGCAGGTCGGCATAGGGGGCTGCCCGCGTCACCTCGGCGTAGAGATCGTCGGGGTGGATCGGACCGGAGCAAACCGCGCCGAGGATGTGCTGGGCGAGCACGTCGAGTCCGCCCGCCGGCGGTGGATCGCCGTCGAGATCGCGCGCAGCCACGCCGGCGATGGCGCAACGACACTCCAGCACCTCGAACCGGTTGGCGGGCACCAGGATCGCGCGCGAGGGCTCGTCCCAGCGATGGTTCGCCCGGCCGATCCGCTGCATGAGGCGCGAGACGCCCTTCGGCGCGCCGACCTGGATGACGAGATCGACATCGCCCCAGTCGATGCCGAGATCGAGCGACGAGGTCGCGACCACGGCCTTCAGTCGCCCCTCCGCCATCGCGGCCTCGACCTTCGCGCGCTGGTCGCGTGCGAGGCTGCCGTGATGCAGCGCGATCGGCAGGGAGTCGTCGTTCAGCCGCCACAGCGCCTGGAACACCAGTTCCGCCTGGGCGCGGGTGTTGACGAAGACGATCGCGGTCCGCGCGTGTCGGATCAGGTCGTAGATCGCGGGTGCCGCGAGCAGGCCCATGTGACCCGACCAGGGCAGCGGTCCATCCGGCAGGCGCACGGCGATCTCGGGTGCTGCGCCCTCGGGCGCCTCGACGATCGTGACGCCCTTGCCACGTCCGTCGGCCGAGAGGAAGGCGACGAGCGGCGCGCGGTGCGGCACGGTGGCCGACAGCCCGACGCGCCGCGCGCCGGGCGCGAGTGTGGCCAGCCGCGACAGGCAGAGCGCCAACTGATCGCCCCGCTTGGTGCCGGCGAGCGCATGGATCTCGTCGACGACGATCGTGGAGAGCCCGGCGAAGGTCCGGCACGCATCCTCCATCGACAGCATCACCGCCAGGCTCTCGGGTGTCGTCAGCAGGATCTGCGGTGGGACCTCGCGCTGCCGCCGCCGGGTCGCGGCATCGGTGTCGCCGGTGCGGGTCTCGATCGCGATCGGCAGCCCCATCTCGGCGACCGGGCGCGTCAGATTGCGCGCGATGTCGGTCGCGAGCGCCTTCAGCGGCGAGACATAGAGCGTGTGCAGCCCTGGACGCGGGTTCTCGGCGAGCGCGGCGAGGCTCGGCAGGAATCCGGCCAGCGTCTTGCCCGCCCCGGTCGGCGCGATCAGCAGCGCCGGACGGCCCGCGCGCGCCTCGGCCAGCAGCGCAAGCTGGTGCGGATGCGGGCGCCAGGCGCGGGCAGCGAACCAGGCCGCGAGCGGAGCCGGCAGCAGGGGTGTTCCGGTTTCGTGCACACCCCAACTATAGGGAGACCCATGCGATCCGCCACGCCGCATCCCGAAACCTGGCTCAAGGTCACGCCCGCCGGGCTCTGGTGCGAGCCGGCCGATCTCTACATCGACCCGGCCCGTGCGGTGCCGCGCGCGGTGGTGACACACGCGCACTCCGACCACGCGCGACCCGGCCACGGCGCGGTGCTCGCGACCGCCGAGACCCTCGCGCTGATGACGCGACGGCTGGGCGAGGGACGGGCCGGGGAGACGCAGCAGGCGCTCCCCTACGGCGAGACGCTCGACGTGAACGGCGTGCGCGTCACGCTGCGCCCGGCCGGGCATGTGCTCGGCAGCGCGCAGGTGGTGCTGGAGTGGCAGGGGAGGCGCGCGGTCGTCTCCGGCGACTACACGCCGCGGCCGCAAGCGACCTGCACGCCGTTCGAGCCCGTGCCCTGCGACGTGTTCGTCACCGAGGCGACCTTCGCGCTGCCGGTTTTCCGCCACCCGCCTGCCGAGGCCGAGATCGCGCGGCTGCTGCATTCGCTCCGTGTATTTCCGGAGCGGACCCACGTCGTCGGGGTCTATGCCCTGGGCAAGTGCCAGCGCGTGATTTCCCTGCTCCGCGCGTGCGGCTACGACGCGCCGATCTACCTGCACGGCGCGCTGCCGCCGATGACCGAGGTCTATGCATCGTTCGGCCAGGATTTCGGCGATCTGCGTCCCGCGACAGTCGCGAACAACGAGGCGCTGAAGGGCGCAATCGTGCTCGCCCCGCCTGGCGCGATCCAGGATCGCTGGGCGCGGCGGCTGAACGACCCCGTGGTGGCGCTCGCCTCGGGCTGGATGCGTGTGCGCCAGCGCGCCAAGAGCCGC
>CALKJX010000310.1 GCA_937995555.1 uncultured Elioraea sp. | reverse complement strand
TCGCTGTTCGACAGCGGCGTCTCGGCCGCGCAGTGGCGCGAATGGACCACCAACCGCCGCGCGCCCCTGATCAACAAGGCGATCGCCGGGCTCTACGCGCCCGGCTCAACCTTCAAGATGGTTGTCGCCCTGGCGGCCCTGGAGGCGCGCGTCGTCAGCCCGGGGGAGCGCATCTTCTGCGCCGGGCTGACCCAGCTCGGCGATGCCAAGTTCCACTGCTGGCGGCGCGGCGGCCATGGCTGGCTCGACATGCGCGAGGCGATCAAGCAGTCCTGCGACTGCTACTTCTACGAGGTCGCCAAGCGCACCGGGATCGACCGGATCGCGGCCATGGCCAACCGCTTCGGCCTGGGTGTCGAGCCGGGGATCGAGCTGCCCGGCGCGCGCGCTGGGCTGGTGCCGACGCGCGCCTGGAAGCGTGCGACCCAGGGTGTGCCCTGGCAGCAGGGCGAGACGCTGGTGCATGGGATCGGCCAGGGCTTCATCCAGACCACGCCATTGCAGCTCGCGGTGATGACGGCGCGGATGGTCAATGGCGGGCGGGCGATCGAGCCGCACCTGACGCGCGCGATCGGCGGGCAGCTCGTGCGCGGCGCGCGGCCCGAGGACTGGCCGATGGTCGGGATCCCCGAGGCGCATCTGAAGCTGATTCGTGATGCCATGGCCGGGGTGGTGAACGAGCGCGGTGGCACCGCCTGGGCAAGCCGCCTGCTGCCCGAGGTCGGGGCGTCGATGGGCGGCAAGACCGGCACCACCCAGGTGCGGCGCATCACGATGGCCGAGCGCGAGCGTGGCCTGCGCCGCCAGCAGGACCTGCCCTATGAGTGGCGCCACCATGCGCTGTTCGTCGGCTTCGCCCCGGTCGAGAATCCCGTCTATGCCTGCGCGGTGATCATCGAGCATGGCGGCGGCGGCTCGGCCGCGGCCGCGCCGGTGGCGCGCGACATCATGGCCGAGACGCTGTTGCGCGACCCGGCCCGGCGCGACAGCGCACCCGCGCCGTCGTTGCAGGTCGCGGCGGCGGCGCGGCGCGAGCGATGATCGAGCGGCGCCTCTCGCGCGAGCGGGGGATGACGCTGACGGAGAAGCTCGGCTCCGTCAGCTGGACCTTCGTGCTGCTGCTCGGGCTGATGGCGGGCGTCGGTTACGCGATGCTCTACTCCGCGGCCGGACTGAACCCTGAGCCCTGGGCGTTCCGCCACGGCCTGCGCTTCGGCTTCGGCGTGCTGATCATGATCGGCATCGCCAAGATCGATATCCGCATCATCCTGCGCCTCGCCTGGCCGCTCTATCTGGTCGGCATCGGCCTGCTGGTGCTGGTGGCGTTGCACGGCCAGGTGGGCAAGGGAGCGCAGCGATGGCTCGACCTTGGCGGGTTCCACCTCCAGCCCTCCGAGCTGATGAAGATCCTGCTGGTGATCGCGCTCGCGCGCTGGTTCCATCGCGCGAGCCTCGAACGTGTGGGCAACCCGCTGTTCCTGATTCCGCCGCTGATCGCGATCCTGATCCCGGCCGGGCTGGTGCTGAAGCAGCCCAATCTCGGCAATGCGGTGATCACGGTGGTGGTGGGCGGAGCGGTGTTCTTCGCCGCCGGGGTGCGCTGGTGGAAATTCGCTGCCGTGATCGGGGTGGCGGGGGTCGCCGCACCGATCGTCTATGACCGCCTGCACGACTACCAGCGCCAGCGCATCCTCACCTTTCTCGATCCCGAGAGCGATCCCCTCGGCGCCGGCTACCACGTGATCCAGTCGAAGATCGCGCTCGGGGCGGGCGGGATGTTCGGCCGCGGCTTCGGCCAAGGCACCCAGAGCCAGCTGAACTTCCTGCCGGAGAAGCAGACCGACTTCATATTCACCATGCTGGCGGAGGAGTTGGGGTTCGTGGGCGCGGCCTCGGTGATGGCGTTGATCCTGCTGGTGGTGTTCTATGGTCTCGCGATCGCGCTCGCCTGCCGGCATCAGTTCGGCCGGCTGGTGGCGGCCGGGATTTCGGTCAATTTCGCGCTCTATGTGTTCGTCAACATCGCCATGGTGATGGGGATGATCCCGGTCGGCGGGGTGCCGCTGCCGCTGATCAGCCATGGCGGGTCGGCCATGATCACGGTGCTGATCGGCTTTGGCGTGCTGATGAGCGTGCACGTCCACCGGGCGGTGGAGATCGAGGGCGAGCAGGCAGAGGCGTAGGCTCGGGGTCGACAGGCCGGGGGTGCTTTGCTATAGCCGCGCGCCTTGGGCGGGCGCATAGCTCAGTTGGTAGAGCAGCTGACTCTTAATCAGCGGGTCCAAGGTTCGAGTCCTTGTGCGCCCACCAATCCAATCAGCCTCGCCTCAGACATGGCAGTCAGCGGTGCAGCTGCGCGCGCGACCGAGGGCGGGCTTGCCGATCCTTCCCGAGGTCAGCCAAACCTGAACCGACGCCGCAGGGTGAACGGCGTCCCCGCCGAGGGCTCGACATAGAGGGCAATCTCCTCGAACCGGACCGGCTCCGCCAGCGCGCCGGCAAACCGCTCGGCCAGCGCCTCGCCGAGTGGCCCCGTCTCGTTCGGCGGCAGGCGCCCCGTCAGGGTCAGATGAAAGCGGAATTCGTCCATGACATAGGGATAGCCCCAACGTGCGAGATTGGCCTGCTGCGCGAGGGTCAGCCCGGCGCGCTGCCGCCGTGCGACCTCCCCAGGCTCGGGCGGTGCGCGGAAAGCGTCGAATGTCGAGACACAGGCGGCGGCCAGCGCGTCCAGCGGCGCCGATCGCTCGGCGGGTACGACCGCAAGGAAGCCCGACAGCGGGCGCACCACCAACCGCCCGACCTCGAACGGCGCCTGCGCCGCCGCGAAGGCGCGGATCGCCCCGTCGAGGCCGGCCTCGCTCTCGCCGTCCGCGAGCCGGAAGGGTGGCTTCAGGGTGCCGTGCCAGCCGTAGCGCGCCGGCTCGGCTGTGAGCGTCGCGTGCCGCTCTTCCGTCATCCCATCGGGCAGATCGGGAACGATCCGCTCGCCTGTTTCGGGATCGCGGCCGAGCCACGCGCAGCCCTCGCGCCAAAGCGGATGGTCGCGCGGCGGCGCCCAGTAGATCGCGTAGCGATATGCCATCAGGCGACGCGCCGGCCTTCGCGCCAGACCTGGCGCACCAGCGGATGGCCGTCGGCGAGATGCACCTGCACGAGATCGGCACGCAACCCCGGCGCGATGCGGCCGCGATCATCCAGCCCGACCATGCGCGCCGGCTCGGCCGAGATCGTCGCAATGGCGCGTGGCAGGGCGATGCCGTGGCGATCGTGCAGCAGCAGGGCGCTCGCCAGCATCGAGGAAGGGATGTAGTCCGAGGCAAAGACGTCGACGAGGCCGCGCGCGACCAGATCGGCCGCTGCGACATTGCCGCTGTGGCTGCCGCCGCGCACGATGTTGGGCCCACCCGCCACCACCGCCATCCCGCGCCGCTTCGCCGCTTCGGCCGCGACCAGGCTGACCGGGAACTCGCTGATCCTGACGCCGCTTGCGTGCCAAGCCGCGACCTCGTCCTCGGTGCGATCGTCATGGCTTGCGAGCGCGATCGCGCGGCCGGCGAGCCGGGCCAGGATCGCATCGCGATTCGCATCACGGACACGGTCCCGCGTCTCGCGTCGCCGCGCGACATAGGCGCGCGCCTCCGCCTCGGTCATGCCGAGCGTGCGAGCGTTCCTCTTCACGTAGCGCTCGACATCGGCGAACTGGCCCGCGCCCGGCGTGTGGTCCATCAGGCTGACCATGCGCACCAGCGGATCGTCCGCCACCGGCTCGAAGCTCTCCTGCATGGTCGCGACACTGAGCTCGCAGCGGAGGTGCAGCAGGTGCTCGGCGCGCAGCAGACCGCGCGGCGCGAGGGCGCGCAGCTCCGCCACGCCCTCGCGGAACATCTGCTCGCGCTGGTCCGCGTGTTCGACCTCGCCGACGCAGAGCGCGTCCAGCACCGTCGTGACGCCCGCCGAAGCCACCTGCGCGTCATGCGCGAGCAGGGCGGCGCGCGCGGACCAGCGTACGCCCGGCCGCGGCATCATGTGCTTCTCGAGATTGTCGGTGTGCACATCGACCAGGCCGGGGATGAGCAGATCGCCCTCGAGATCGAGCGCGCCGGCAAGCCCGCTTCGGCCCCGCTCGACCGCGACGATCTCCGGCCCGCGCAGCACCAGCGTGCCGTCGAACACCTCGGCCTCGGTGACCACCTGGGCGTTGGTGAGGATGGTCTCGCCGCTCATGCCGCCGCCGCCAGAGGAACCACCGGATGCTCGCGTGTCGCCACCGCGCGGCGCACATCGGCATCGTGGAAGATACCCACGATCGCCGCGCCGCGCGCTTTCGCCTCCTGGATCAGCCCGACCGCGACCTCGGCGTTCGCCGGATCGAGGCTCGCGGTCGGCTCGTCCACGAGCATCACAGGATAGGGGAAGGCGAAGCCGCGCGCGAGATTGACGCGCTGCTGCTCGCCGCCCGAGAAGGTCGCGGGCGGCAGCGACCAGAGCCGCTGCGGCAGGTTGAGCCGTGCGAGCAGGCGTTCGGCCTCACGCTCGGAGGCGGCCGCATCCATGCCCGCCGCGCGCAGCGGTTCGGCGACGATCGCGCGGGCAGGTACGCGCGGGATGACGCGCAGGAACTGCGAGACATAGCCGACCGTCTCGCGCCGGACCGCGACGATCTCGCGCGGGCTCGCCGCGGCGAGATCGACCAGACGACCGTGGTGCCGCACCAGGATGCGGCCGCGGCCGGGCAGGTAGTTGCCATAGAGGGCCCGCATCAGCGTGCTCTTGCCGGCCCCCGACGGCCCGGTCAGCGCCACGCACTCGCCCGCGCGCACTGTCAGCGACACGCCGCGCAGCACCGGCAGCCGCACGCCGCCCTGGAGGTGCAGCGTGAACTCCTTGGACAGCCCCTCGACGGCCAGCAGCGGTTCGCTCATGCCTGCAACACCGAGGAGACGAGCAGTTGGCTGTAGGGGTGCTGCGGATCGTCCAGCACCTGGTCAGTCAGCCCCGCCTCGACGATGCGCCCGCCCTGCATCACCAGCATCCGATCCGCGAGCAGCCGCGCGACCGCGAGATCATGCGTCACGATCACTGCGGAGAGCCCGAGATCGGACACGAGCCGACGGATCAGGTCGAGCAGCCGCGCCTGCACCGAGACATCGAGCCCGCCCGTGGGCTCGTCCATCAGCACGAGCCGTGGCCGTGTCACCAGCACACGCGCGATCTGCAGGCGCTGCTGCATGCCGCCCGAGTAGGTGCGGGGGGGATCGTCGATCCGGGCCGGATCGATCTCCACCCGGCGCAGCCACTCGGTGGCCTCCGCGCGGATGCGGCCCCAGTGGCGCGCACCGGCCGCCATCAGCCGCTCGCCGACATTGCCGCCGGCGGAGATCGCCATGCGCAGCCCGTCGCGCGGATTCTGGTGCACGAAGCCCCACTGCGTTCGCGCGAGCTGCCGCCGCATCGGCTCGGGGAGTTCGTCGAGCGCGACCAGCGCGCCGTCGTCGAGACGGTACTGAACGCACCCGCCATCGGCCGGCAGATCGCCATGCACCGCGCGCAGCAGCGAGGTCTTGCCGCTGCCCGACTCGCCGACGATGGCCAGCACCTCGCCCGGCCAGAGCTCGAACGAGGCGCGATCCACCGCGAGGGTGCGGCCGAACCGCACGGTGAGCTCGCGCACGGAAAGCAGCGGGGCGTCGCTCATTCGCCCGCTCCCGCCAGCGCGTGCCCGGCCGCGGCACCGCGATGCCCGGCCGCGCGCCGCGTGGTGCAGTGATCGGTGTCGCTGCACACGAACAGCCGCCCGCCGCGATCGTCCACCACGACCTCGTCGAGATAGGAGTCGGTTGCACCGCAGAGGCCACATGCCTCGTTCGCCTTCCAGGGATGGAACGGATGATCCTCGAAGGCGAGGCTCTCGACGCTGGTGTAGGGCGGCACGGCGTAGATGCGCTTCTCGCGCCCCGCGCCGAAGAGCTGCAATGCGGGCGAGCGGTGCATCTTGGGATTGTCAAAGGACGGAATCGGCGAGGGCGCCATGACGTGCCGTCCATTCACCAGCACGGGGTAGTCGTAGGAGAGGGTGATGCGGCCGTGACGCGCGATGTCCTCGTAGAGCTTCACGTGCATCAGCCCGTAATCTGCGAGCGCGTGCATCCGGCGTGTCTCGGTCTCGCGTGGCTCGAGCTTGCGCAGCGGCTCCGGCTGCGGAACCTGGTACACGAGGATCTGCGCGGCGGTGAGCGGCGTCTCGGGAATCCGGTGGCGGGTCTGGATGATGGTGGCCTCGGCCGTGCGTTCGGTGGTGCGCACGCCGGCGGTGAGCGCGAAGAAGCGGCGGATCGAGACGGCGTTCGTCGTGTCGTCCGCGCCCTGGTCGATCACCTTGAGCACATCGTGCGGGCCGATCACGGCAGCCGTCACCTGCATCCCTCCGGTGCCCCAGCCATAGGCGAGCGGCATCTCGCGGCTCGCGAACGGCACCTGATAGCCGGGGATCGCGACGGCCTTCAGCAGCGCGCGGCGGATCATCCGCTTGGTCTGCTCGTCGAGATAGGCGAAGTTGTAGCCGGGGAGGCTCATTCCGCGGCCTCGCGGTTCGGTTCGGCGACGCGTTCCTCGACCTCGGCGCGCAACCGGCGGATCAGTTCCAGCTCGGACTGGAAGTCCACGTAATGTGGCAGCTTCAGGTGCTGCACGAAGCCAGACGCTTCGACATTGTCGCTGTGGCTCAGCACGAACTCCTCGTCCTGCGCCGGCGCGGTGACGTCCTGGCCGAGCTCGCGGCTCATCAGCGCGCGATCGACCAGCGCCATGCCCATGGCCTTGCGTTCGCTGTGGCCGAAGGCGAGGCCGTAGCCTCGCGTGAACTGCGGCTTCTCGGTGCGGCTGCCCGCGAACTGGTTCACCATCTGGCACTCGGTGACGGCGATGTCGCCGATCTCGATCGCGAAACCGAGCTCCTCCGGCACGATCTCGACCGCGACCGTGCCGTAGCGCACCTCGCCGGCGAAGGGATGGGAGCCACCATAGCCGCGCTGGGTCGAGTAGCCCATCGCGAGCACGAAGCCCTCGTCACCGCGCGCCAAGTTCTGCAATCTGAGCGGACGCGCGGCCGGGAAGGTGAGCGGATCGCGTGTCAGATCGGGCGGTTCGGCATCACGGTCGCCGCGCTCGGGGCGGATCAACCCCTCCTGGTCGAGCAATGCGGCCACGCGTGGCACGGCAGGATCGACAGGCTCGGCGGCACGTGGCGCGGGCGGAACGGGCGCATCGTCGAGCAGCGTTGGATCGAGAAGGCGATGCGTGTAGTCGTAAGTGGGGCCGAGAATCTGCCCACCGGGGAGGTCCTTGTAGGTCGCGCTGATGCGCCGCGCGATCGTCATGCGCACGGTGTCGATGGGCAGGCTGGCGCAGAAGCGCGGCAAGGTGGTGCGGTAGGCGCGCAGCAGGAATGCGGCCTCCTGGAGGTCGCCCTGGGCCTGCTTGATCGCGAGTGCCGCCAGAGTGCGGTCATACAGCGCGCCCTCGGCCATCACGCGATCGACCGCATGGCCGAGCTGCTGCTCGATCTGATCCACGCCGAGCACCGGCACCGACGGATCGCCGCGCCGCACCTCGGCCAGCACGGCGTGGCTCGCCGCGATCGCGCGTTCGCCGCCCTTGACCGCGACATACATGGCTCAACCCACCGTCACGGCAGTGCTGCGCGGCAGGGCAGCGATCGATGTCGCGGCCACGAGGACGACATCCACGCCGCGCGGATAGGCCGTGTGGTTGCGCCGCCGCCATTCGATGAAGCCCGGCGGCAGCCCTTCGACGCGCAGCGTTGTGGTGGTCTCGATGCCGGGACCCGTGAGGCGCAGCGGCGTGCCGGCACCGAGGCGCGCAACCTGGAATACCGCTGTCGCGGAACGGTCGGGGAACTCGTCCGATCCTGTAGAGAGACGATCCAGCGGCATCGCGGTGGCTTGGGCGGCGAAGGCGAAGGCCGCCTCTTCCGCTGCCTGGACGACCCGGCAGCCGGTGTGGAAGCGGAGCCAGGCGATCACCTCGGGCGTGCGCAGCGCCGGGTCGAGCCAGATCGCGGTGTCCGCATCGCACAGCGTCAGTGCGATCGCGCCGGCGGCAGGCGCGAGCGGGGGCGGCGCGGGCGGGGCTTCCAGCGACAGCACCGTCCCCGGGCGCGCCATCGCGTCGAGCAGACGGCGGAATGCCGCCTGGGCAGCGAGCGGCGGGTCGGCGAAGCCGGGCGCGAGCGTCGTCATCCCATGCGCACCATCGAGAAGAAATCGACCTTGGTCGCGGCAGCGCGGCGCAGCGCATCCTCGCGCACGGTCTGCTGGCGCGCGTACTCCGTGGCGATCAGGCCGGCCTGGAGCGCAGGGCCATGTGCGTCCGTCTGCAACAGCGCATCGAGCACGGCGGCGAGCTCTGCCTTCCGTTGATCCCGCCCCGCGACATAGGCATGGCCGACCGTGCCGCAGGCGAGACGGACGGCGCAGCGCGTCACCGTCATCTCGCCCAGGTTGAACTGCGCGCCATCGCCGCCGGCGCGGCCGCGCACCATCACCATGCCCGTCTCGGGAGCACGCAACCGTGTCCATGTCGCGGGAGGGTCGAGCGCGTCCACCGCCCGCTCAAGCGCCGTTCGGTCTGCGCGCGCGAGCACGCCCATCCAGGCCTGGCGTTCTCGGATCTCGAAGGCTGCGGGCATGACGTGGCGTGGCGTTCGCGGGAGGTCTCAGAACATCTAGACATCCCAACATATCAACAACTACACTGCATCACAATACGCCGATGGCAACGCGTGTGGCGTGACGTTCCGATGACGCACGCGGTCATGGAGACGATGCGATGGACGTTCACCGCTCCGAGCCGTCCAGGGAGGTTGCACCGTCGGTCGAACGTGGCGCGGGTGTGACACTTTGGCGCCAGATCGAACAGGCGCTGGAGGCCGAGATCGCCGGCGGGCGGATCCCGCCTGGCGCGCGGCTGCCGACCGAGCAGCAGCTCTCTGCGCGGTTCCGGGTCAACCGCCACACCGTGCGGCGCGCTATGGAGGAGCTCGAGCGGCGCGGGCTGGTGCGGATCGAGCAGGGCCGCGGCAGCTTCGCCGCCGAGGATGTGATCGACTACCAGGTCGGGCCGCGCACGCGCTTCTCGGAGGTGATCGCGCGGCAGAACCGCGAGCCGTCGGGCCGCATCCTGCGCGTGGCCGAGGTGGCGGCGGACGACGCGGCGGCCGCCGCGCTCCGGGTGCGGCGCGGACGCATGCTCTGGCTGGTGGAGCGGCTCGGACTGGCCGACGGGCGCCCGGTGAGCCTCGGCCGGCATCACTTCCCGCAGACACGCCTGCCCGGCCTGCCCGATGCGTTGGCGGACGGCAAGGGCTCGATCACGCGCGCGCTCGCGGCCTGCGGTGTCGTCGAGTATGCGCGGCGCTCCACCCGCGTCACGGCGCGCCTGCCGAGGCTCGAAGAGGCCGAGGCGCTCGGCCATCCGCGCAACCGGCCGGTGATCGTGACGGAAGCGGTGAACATCGACGCGCAGGGCGTGCCGGTGGAATATGGTGTTGCCACCTATCCCGCAGGTCGGGTGCAACTCGTTTTCGAGTTCTGAGGCATGACCGGAACCCTCGTGATCGCCGGCGCGCGGCTGCTGCTCGCCGATGCCGTTTCTCCGCCGACCACGCTGACGATCCGCGACGGCATGATCGCGGCGATCGGTGTTGACGCACCCGAAGGCGTGCGCGAGCTGCGCGCGGACGGATTGCTGCTCGCACCCGGCCTGGTCGACATCCATGGCGATGCGTTCGAGCGCCAGGTCCAGCCGCGGCCGGGGGTGGATTTCCGCCACGATCTCGCGCTGATCGACACTGACGCACAGTTGCTCGCCAACGGCATAACCACCGCGTTCCATGGCGTGACGCTGTCCTGGGAGCCGGGCCTGCGCAGCGAGACCGCGTTCCGATCCATGATCGCGGCGTGGCAGGCGCTCGCGGGACGTCTCGGCGCCGATCACCGCATCCATCTGCGCCTCGAGACCTACGCGATGGACCAGTGGCCTTCGGCCGAGGCGGCGATCGACGCGGGGGCGGTGCATCTGCTCGCGTTCAACGACCATACGGCGGAGATCGCCCGGCGCGCGGCCGACCCCGCACGCGCATCGCGCTACGCCGACCGCGCGAAGGTGACGGGGCCGGAGGTGCTGGCGCTGGCGCAGGCGATGCTGGCGCGCGGCGACGAGGTCGAGCCGTTCGTTGCGCAGGCGGCGGCCCTGGCACGCGACGCTGGGCTGGCGATGGCGAGCCATGACGATGCGTCGCCGGAGGCACGTGCGCGCTGGCGCGCACTCGGCTGCACGATCTGCGAGTTCCCGATGAACGAGGAGACGGGGCTTGCGGCGCGCGCCGCCGCCGAGCACGTGGTGATGGGCTGTCCCAACGTGGTCCGCGGCGGCAGCCATCTCGGCTGGCACTCGGCCGAGGCGATGGTGCGTGCGGGCGCGGCGGACGTGCTCGCCTCCGACTACTTCTATCCGGCAATGCGGCACGCCGCCTTCGCACTGGCCGCGCGCGGCGCCTGCTCGCTGCCGGAGGCCTGGACGATCGTCTCCGCCAATCCCGCCGCTGCCGCCGGGCTTGCGGATCGCGGCCGGATCGCGGTGGGGTTGCGCGCCGATCTCCTTCTTCTCGATGACACCGCACCTGCCGGACCCGAGGTCGTCGGCACGCTGGTGAACGGCCGGATCGCATGGCTGTCGGCCGCCGGTGCGGCACGCCTCGCCTGACTCCCCCTTGTCGGCCGCAGGGCGCGCGGCAAGGATGCGCGCCGGAGTGCAGGGGAGGGGCGGATGGCCGGACGGCTTCAGGGCAAGCGCGCGTTCGTGACGGCGGCGGCGCAGGGCATCGGGCGCGCGACCGCGCTCGCCTTCGCGGCCGAGGGCGCGGAGGTGATCGCGACCGACGTCAACGAGGCGGGGCTCGCCTCGCTTGCCGGCAAGGGCATCCGCACCCGTCGGCTGGACGTCCTTGATCCGACCGCCATCGCGGCGGCGGCGGCGGATGCGGGTGCGGTTGACGTCCTGTTCAATTGCGCGGGATTCGTGCACCAGAACACGATCGAGACGTGCACGGAGGAGGAGTGGTCCTTCGCGCTTGACCTAAACGTGCGCAGCGCGTTCCGCGTGACCAAGGCCTTCCTGCCGGCGATGCTGGCGAAGGGCGGCGGCAGCATCATCGTGATGTCCTCGGCCGCGTCCTCGATCAAGGGCGCGCCCAACCGGTTCGTCTATGGTGTCACCAAGGCCGCGCTGATCGGCTTCGTCAAGAGCGTCGCGGCCGACTACGTCAAGCGTGGCGTGCGCGCGAACGCGATCTGCCCTGGCACGGTCGAGACGCCGTCGTTGCAGGACCGGATCGCGGCGAATGCGGGCGAGGCCGGCAGCGTCGATGCGGCGCGTGCGGCGTTCATCGCGCGTCAGGCCATGGGCCGGCTCGGCACGCCCGAGGAGATCGCGGCACTCGCGGTCTATCTCGCGAGCGACGAGAGCGCGTTCGTCACCGGCCAGTCGATCGTGATCGATGGCGGCTGGACTCTGTGAGTGTGAGAAGGAAACGCATCGTATGAAGCTGCTGCGCTGGGGCCCGAAGGGGCTGGAGAAGCCGGGGATTCTGGACGCCGAGGGGGGCTTGCGCGATCTCTCCGGCATCGTCGAGGAGATCGGGCCCGAGGAGCTGTCGCCGGCGGGGCTCGCGCGGCTCGCGGCGGTGGATGTCGGCGCCTTGCCGAAGGTGGAGGGCAGCCCTCGGCTCGGGGTGCCGTTCACCGGCATGCGCAACTTCGTCTGCATCGGGCTGAACTACGCGGATCATGCGGCCGAGACGGGCGCGCCGATCCCGAAGGAGCCGATCATCTTCCTGAAGGCGCTGACGGCGCTGAACGGGCCGAATGACGACGTCGAGATCCCGCGCGGATCGGCGAAGACCGACTGGGAGGTGGAGCTCGGCGTGGTGATCGGCTCGCGCACCAAGTACGTGGACGAGGCGTCGGCGCTCGATCATGTCGCCGGATACTGCGTGGTGAACGACGTGAGCGAGCGCGAATACCAGATCGAGCGCGGCGGCACGTGGGACAAGGGCAAGGGGCACGAGACCTTCGGCCCGGTTGGGCCGTGGCTCGTGACGAAGGACGAGGTGCCTGATCCGCAGGCGCTGGAGATGGGCCTCGATGTGGACGGGCAGGTGATGCAGCACGGCAGCACGAAGACGATGATCTTCGGCGTGCGGCATCTGGTGAGCTATGTCTCACGTTTCATGACGCTGATGCCGGGCGACATCATTACCACCGGCACGCCCCCTGGCGTCGGGATGGGCAAGAAGCCGGAGCCGGTGTACCTGCGTCCTGGGCAGCAGATGCGGGTATGGATCGCGGGGTTGGGCGAGCAGCGTCAGCGCACGGTGGCGGCGTAGGAAGGGGTAGGGGCGAGGGGGAGGGGCCAATCGCCCCTTCCCCCGCCCTTCCCTACATCGTCGCGCCCTGGACCCAGGGAGCAAACTCCTCGGCGCCGAAGCCCCATTGCTCGCTCTTGGTCCGGCTGCCGGAGGCGACTTCGAGCATCCGCCGGAAGACCCGCTCGCCGCACTCGGCGAGACTCTCGTCGCCGTCGAGCACGGTGCCGCAGTTGATGTCCATGTCGTCCTCCATGCGGCGGTACATGGAGGTGTTGGTCGCGAGCTTGATCGACGGCGCCGGCTTGCAGCCGTACACGGACCCGCGGCCGGTGGTGAAGCAGACAAGATTTGCGCCACCGGCCACCTGCCCCGTGATCGATACGGGGTCATAACCGGGTGTGTCCATGAACACGAAGCCCTTGGCAGTGACCTTCTCGGCGTACTTGTACACATCGACTAGGTTGGTCGTGCCGGCCTTGGCCATGGCGCCGAGCGACTTCTCCAGGATGGTGGTGAGCCCGCCCGCCTTGTTGCCGGGTGAGGGGTTGTCGTCGAGTTCGCCACCGTTGCGGCGGGTGTAGTCCTCCCACCACGCCATCAGATCGACGAGCTTGCGCCCGACCGCCTCGCTGACGGCGCGACGGGTCAGCAGGTGCTCGGCGCCGTAGGTCTCGGGCGTCTCGCTGAGGATGACGGTGCCGCCGTTGCGCACGACGAGGTCCGAGGCCGCGCCGAGCGCGGGGTTGGCAGTGATGCCCGAGTAGCCGTCCGAGCCGCCGCATTGCAGGGCCACACACAGGTGGCTCGCCGGCACTGTGGTGCGCGTGACGGCATTGGCGTCCGCGAGGACCTCGCGCACGAAGTCCACCCCCTTGGCGACGGTCTTCGCCGTGCCGCCGGTGGACTGGATCGTCATCGCACGGACGCGCGGCTTGCCGTCCAGCCCTTCGGACTCCATCAGCCCGGGGATCTGGTTCACCTCGCAGCCGAGGCCGAGCACGATGATGGCGGCGAAGTTCGGGTGCGTCGCGTAGCCGGCGAGAGTGCGGCGGAGCAGGCGCAGCGGTTCGAGGTCGCTCATCCCGCAGCCCGTCTTGTGGGTGAGCGCCACCACGCCATCCACGTGCGGGTAGTCGGCCAACGGGTCGTGGTTGCTGAATGGGTTGCGGCGGAAGGCGTCGGCGATGTACTGGGCGACGGTGGCGGAACAGTTCACGGTCGTCAGCACGCCAATGTAGTTGCGCGTGGCCACGCGGCCGTCGGCGCGCAGGATCCCCTCGAAGGTCGCGGGCGGGTCGATCATGGCCGTCGGCCTGGCCTCGCGGGCGAAGGCATAGTCGCGGCTGTGCTCGCCCATGCCGAGATTGTGGCTGTGCACGTGCTCGCCGGGCGCGATCGGCCGTGTCGCGACACCGATGATCTGGCCGTAGCGGCGCACCGGCTCGCCTTCGGCGTGCGGGCGCACGGCGATCTTGTGGCCCGGCGGGATGCGGGTGGTGGTGGTCACGCCCTCGCCGGGGATGGGTGTGCCCGGCAGGATGTCGGCACGCGCGATGACGACGCCGTCGTCCGGGTGCAGGCGGATGGTGAGCGGGGGCGTGGGCATGGCGGTCTCCTCCGGTGGAGACCTTATTGCGCACTGCCCCAGGGTTGACCATCCTCCCCGGCGACCGCGCCGGGCGCTCCGGGAAGCGGGTAGGGAAGGAGACGATTGATGAGGCGATACGTGCTTGCGGCGGCAGTGGCCGCCTTCGCCACCGCGGTGGCGCTGCCGGCGGATGCGCAGACGCGGCTGCGCTTCGCGCATGTGTACGAGGTGAACGAGCCCTACCACACCGAGGCGCTGTGGGCGGCCGAGGAGATCGCCAAGCGGACCAGCAACCGCTGGCGGATCGAGGTGTTCCCGGCCTCGGCACTGGGCAACGAACCGGCGATCAACGAGGCGCTGACTCTCGGCACGATCGACATGATCTACACCGGCACGGCATTCGCGGGTTCGCGCTTCCGGCCGATCGCGATCAGCAACGCGCCGTATGTGTTCCGTGACTTCGATCACTGGCTGGCCTATCGCAACAGCGACCTGCTGAAGGAATTCATGGCGGGCTACGACCGTGCCACCGGCCACAAGGTGCTGGCTATGACCTATTACGGTGCCCGTCACGTGACCGCGAACCGGCCGATCAACCGGCCGGAGGATATGCGGGGGATGAAGCTGCGCGTGCCGCAGGCGCCGCTCTACCTGATGTTCGCGCGCGCGGTGGGGGCGAACGCCACGCCGATCGCCTTCGCGGAGGTTTATCTGGCCTTGCAGAACGGTACGGTGGATGGACAGGAGAACCCGCTGCCCACCATCCAGGCGAAGAAGTTCTACGAGGTGCAGAGCCACATCATCCTCACCGGCCACATCTACGAAAGCCTGCTGACGATTACCGGCGGGCAACTCTGGCGCCGGCTCAGCGCGGCCGACCGGGCCGTATTCGAGGAGGTGTGGCGCGAGGCCGCCAACCGCGCGACCTTCGCCATCCGCACGGCCGAGGAGACGCTGCCCGACTGGTTCCGCGCCCAGGGCAAGACGGTCATCGTGCCCGACCGCGCGGCCTTCCGCGAGGCGGCGATCCCGCTGCACAACGACCAGGCTGCCGGGGCGGGCTGGACGCGCGCGCAGTACGACCGGCTGCAGACGCTCGGCGCGCGCACGAACTGAACGCGCCGTGTCGCGGGGCGGGCGCTGTGCCCGCCCCGTGCGGCCTCAACGCTCGATCACGATCGGCGTGAAGCGCTGATGGCGCGCCATCGCCGCGCGATCCCAGACAATGCCGTTGCCCGGCACATCGCTCGCGCACGCCATGCCATTCGTGATGATGATCCGGTTCTCCATGATGTCATCGAGCTGCGGGATATGCTCGAGCCAGAGACTGTTCGGCACGGCGCAGCAGAGCGGCAGATGCAGCTCCATCAGGTAGTGCGGACAGACCGCGACATTGAACGCCTCGGCCATGTGCGCGACCTTGAGCCAGGGCGTGATCCCGCCGATGCGCGCGGCATCCACCTGCACGATGCGGCAGGCATTGCGCGCCAGGTAGTCGCGGAACTGCGCAGGGTGGTAGAGGCTCTCGCCAACCGCGACGGGAATCGTGGTCGCCGCGCAGAGCCGCGCATGGCCCTCGACATCCTCGGCCGGCAGCGGCTCCTCGTACCAGGCGAGACCGAGCCCGGCCGCCTCGAAAGCGCCCGCGCGCCGGATCGCCTCGCTGACGGTGAAGCCCTGATTGGCATCGGTCATCAGCTCGACGGTCTCGCCGACGGCGTTGCGGACGGCTTCGAGGCGTGCCACGTCCTCGCGCAGATGCGGCTTGCCGACCTTGACCTTCACGCCGCGAAAACCCTTGCCCACCAATGCCTCGGCGTCGGCGACCAGCTGCGCCGTCTCGACATGCAGCCAGCCGCATTCGGTATCATAGACCGGGATCGTGTCCTTCGCGCCGCCGGCGAGGCGATGCAGCGGCAGGCCGAGACGGCGGCCGCGCAGGTCCCAGAGCGCGGAATCGACCGCGGCGAGCGCCAGGGCGGTGAGCGGACCGACCGACAGCGCATGGGTGTGCCAGAACAGGTCCTGCCAGATCGCCTCGATCATATCGGGATCGCGGCCGATCAGGCGCGGGGCGAAATGATCCTGCAGGAGCGCGATCACCGAGGACCCGCCCGTGCCGATGGTATAGCTGTAGCCTGTGCCATCGGCGCCGTCGTCGGTGACGATCCGCACGATCGGCGTCTCCTGGCACGTGAAGGCCTGGATCGCGTCGCTGCGCGGCGTCTTCGGGGGCAGGTCGATCTGGCTGATCTCGATGCGCGCGATCCGCGCCATGTCGTGTCCTCCTTCATTGCGCACGTGCGCGCTGTCGCCAGTGTAGGTCCACGAAGGATGGAGGGAAGGGGTGGTTGAGAAACAGACACCGGCGAACGACGACGCCACTCCCGGCTTCGAGGAGCTGCTGCATCAGCAGGAGGACGCGGAGCTGCACGAGCCGCCGGGCGACTGGCGGATCGAGGACTGGGTGGTCTTTGCGATCTTCTGGGCGCTGGCCGGCGTGGTGTTCCTGCAGTTCTTCACGCGCTACGTGCTGAACGACTCGATCGCCTGGACCGAGGAGATCGCGCGTTACCTGCTGATCTGCGTCACCTTCGTGGGTGCCGCGATGGCGGCGCGCAAGGGATCGCATATCGCG
>CALKJX010000309.1 GCA_937995555.1 uncultured Elioraea sp. | reverse complement strand
CGGGCGGCACCGGTTCCGCCCCGGCCGTGCTCGGCGCGCAGCGTTTCGGCATGCTCACGATCGGCATCACCAACGACGAGAGCCGCGGCAACGCGCTGGTCGCCCGCCGCAGCGACCTCGACCGCATCCGTGCGAACCCGCAGGTGCTCAAGGGCCAGCAGATCCTGCTCACCACCAACAGCACGGGCGAATACGCCGCCCTCGCCTGCCTGCAGTCCTGGGGCCTGACACGCCGCGACGTAACGCTGGTCAATCTCGGCCAAGCCCAGATCATTTCCGCCTTCACCGCCGGCAACGGCCTGCTCGCCGGGGTCTGGGCACCCAACATCTACACCCTGCAGGAGCGCGCCCAGGGCGAGGTCATCTGCGACGGCAAGCAGGCCGGCGCGACCGTGCCCGGTGCGCTCGTCGCGCGCGCCGACTGGGTGCGCGAGCATCCCGACCGCGCGGCGGCCTTCCTCGCCGTCTATCTGCGGTCGATCGCGTGGCAGCGCGCCAATCGCGACGAGACGATCGCGCTCATGCGTCGGTTCTACGTGCAGGGCGGTGTCACGCTCGACGACCGCTATCTCGCCACCGAGATCGACACGCGACCGACCTTCACGCTCGAGGAGCAGCTGCGGCTGTTCGATCGTGCCGGTGGCCGTTCGACCGTGGATGGCTGGGTCACCAGACTCGGCGAGTACCTCGTCTCGACCGGCACACTCCAGCAGGCACCAGAGCCCGCGAGCTTCGTCACCGACGAGGTGCTGAAGCGGGTCGTGGCCGATGCGCGGCTGCGCGCCTTCGCCGAGAACCGTTGAGGCGAGGGAAGGTCCGGACCATGGCGGCGACCTGGCTGAAGCGGGCGGCCAAGACCGCGGCGAGCAACGAGGAGACGGCACGCACGGTCGCCGCCGAGATCATCGCCGCGGTCGAGAGAGGCGGCGAGGCGGCCGCACGCGACCATGCGCGGCGGCTGGATGCCTGGGACGGACCGATCGTGGTGCCAGCGGAGGAGGTGGCGCGGGTCGCCGCCTCCGTCCCGTCGGAGGTGCGAGCGGACATCGACGCGGCGATCGCGAATGTGCGTCGCTTTGCGGAAGTGCAGCGCGACAGCATCCGGGACTTCACGATCGAGGTCGCGCCCGGCGTGCACGCGGGCCAGAAGCTCGTGCCCGTCTCCTGCGTCGGTGCCTATGTACCGACCGGACGCTACGCCCATATCGCGAGCGCCTACATGGGCATCGCCACGGCCAAGGCAGCGGGTGTGGCGCATGTGGTCGCGGCCTCGGCGCCCTATCGCGGCGGGCCGATCCATCCGCTCGTGCTCTATGCGATGCACCGCGCGGGCGCCGATACGATCCTCACCATCGGCGGGGCGCAGGCGATCGCATCCCTCGCCTTCGGGCTGTTCTCGGGGCGGCGCGCGGATGTGATCGTCGGTCCCGGCAACAAGTTCGTCGCGGAAGCCAAACGCCTGCTGTTCGGCCGGGTGGGAATCGACGTGTTCGCCGGCCCTTCCGAGATCGCGGTGATCGCCGATTCCACCGCCGATGCGGAGATCGTCGCTGCCGATCTCGTCGGGCAGGCCGAGCACGGCCATGAAAGCCCGGCCTGGCTGATCGCGCTCGACCGTGCGCTCGCCGAGCGCGTCATGGGGCGCGTGCCGGAACTGATCGCCGCGCTGCCCCCGACCGCGCGCGAGGCGGCGGCGGCAGCCTGGCGCGACTACGGTGAGGTCGTGGTCTGCGACGACCGCGAGGAGGCGGCGCAGATTTCCGACGACTACGCGAGCGAGCACCTGGAGGTGCAGTGCGCCGATCTGAACTGGTGGCGCGACAGGCTGATGAACTACGGCAGCCTGTTCCTGGGGGAGGAGACCACCGTGGCGTTCGGCGACAAGTGCAGCGGACCGAACCATGTGCTGCCCACCAAGGCGGCTGCGCGCTACTCGGCCGGCTTGTCGGTGCACAAGTTCCTCAAGCCGCTCACCTGGCAGCAGGTGACGCGCGAGGGCGCGAAGCGGCTGGCCGAGCTGACGTCGCGCATCTCCCGGCTCGAGGGCATGGAGGCGCATGCGCGCACGGCCGATCTGCGGCTCGCCAAGTACTTCCCCGGCCACAACCTCCCGCTCGGCCGGCCGGTCGAGGTCTGAGACCGTCGTGTCGGTGCTGGACCGGTTCCGGTTGGATGGACGCGTCGCGCTCGTCACCGGCGGCGGTTCCGGGATCGGCCAAGCGATCGCCGAGGCCCTGCACGCGGCGGGCGCTGCCGTGGTGCTGGTCGGGCGGCGCGCGGAGGTCCTGGCCGAGGCGGCAACCGCCCTCGGCGGCCGCGCAGCCGCCGTTGCCGGTGATGTCGCCGATCGGCACGCGCTCGCAGCGCTCGCCGCGCGTGCCGCCGTGCCGTTCGGCCCGCCGGACGTCATCGTCCACGCCGCCGGTTCGAACGCGCGCCAGTCCTGGGATCAGGTGACGGCGGAGACGTGGGACGCGCAGCTCGAGTCCATGCTCGCCGCGCCGTTCTTCCTCTCGCGACATCTGCTGCCGGCGATGCGGGAGCGTGGCTGGGGCCGCATCCTGACGATCGCCTCGCTCCAGTCGATGCGCGCGATGCCGGACAGCATCCCCTACGGCGCGGCCAAGGGTGGCGTGGCGCAGCTCACCCGGGCCATGGCCGAGGCCTGGGGCCGGTTCGGCGTCACCTGCAACGCCATCGCGCCGGGCTTCTTCCCGACCGCGCTGACCGGTCCGGTGTTCGCCGATGCCGATCGTGCCGCTCGTCTCGCTGCGGCAACCTGCCTGGGCCGCAACGGGCAACTGGACGATCTGAAAGGCGCGGCCGTCTTTCTCTGCTCGCGGGCCTCCGACTACGTCACCGGGCAGATGCTGTTCGTCGATGGCGGCTTCACCGCGAAATGAACGGGTGACCGATGCAGGGCTTGGTCTATCTCGGGGCGGACTCCGTGGCGCTGCGCGACGTGCCGGAGGCAGAGACGAGCGTTGCGGCCGACACGATCGTGCACGTGGACGCGGCCGGGATCTGCGGCAGCGACCTGCACGCCTATCACGGCCACGATCCGCGCCGCGTTCCGCCCTTGGTCCTCGGCCACGAGGCTGTCGGCCGGATGGCCGATGGACGCCGCGTCGTGATCAACCCGCTCATCCCCTGCGGCCGCTGCGCGCGCTGTGCCGAGGGGAGGACACATCTCTGCCCGGATCGCAGGATGCTCGGGATGCAGTTGCCGGGCTGCTTCGCCGAGAGGGTGGCCGTGCCGGAGACGAACCTGATCGCGGTGCCGGACCATGCCTCCGACACTGCCGCAGCACTCACCGAGCCTGCCGCCTGCGTGCTGCATGCGCTGCATCTGTCCGCGCGCGCGCTCGCCCGCCCGATCGCCGAGGCGCGCACGCTGGTGATCGGCGGCGGCGCGATCGGCCTTCTGGCCGCGCTTTATCTGCGCGCCTGGGGCGCGCGCGGCACCCGGCTGGCCGAGACCGGCGCGGCACGGCGCGCCACGGTCCTTCGTGCCGAGGCCGCCGATCCGTTTGATCCACGCGCCACGCCGCCGGAGGACGGCAGCTTCGATCTGGTGTTCGACGCGGTCGGCAGCAGGGTCACGCGCCGCATGGCAAGCGCCGCCGTCGCACCAGGCGGGGTGCTGCTGCACATCGGACTCCAGGACAACGAGGATGGCTTCGATGCGCGGCGCATGACGCTCCAGGAGGTCGCCGTGCTCGGCAGCTACTGCTACACGCGGGCCGACCTCGTGGCGGCCCTCGCCGCGCTGGCCGATGGCACGCTCGGCGACCTCGCCTGGGTGGATGAACGGCCGCTTGCCGACGGCGCGGCTGCCTTCGCGGAGCTTGCCTCGGGCCGTGCAGCAGCGCCCAAGATCCTGCTCCGCCCGCGTTCATGACCCGTGCTTCCGACGGTTCGACGGCAACGACGTGAAGGCTGCGATGCGCGCCGCAGCGTGAACGACGGCCCCTGGTTCCGCTCGTAGCGTCGTGCAACCCGGCTGAACGCCCTCGGCACATCGCGACCGACATCCGCCACAGCCCCTCGATCGTCCGCAGCAGCGCCGGCATGCGCGAGGCGCGGCAGATCGCGAGATGCAGCCGGTCGATCCAGGGCATCATCGCCTTCCAGTCGCCGGCCGGACGCAGCGCGACGATCTCGGCATCGTACCCCTCCACCTCGGCCAGCTCCGCGGGCGTGATCAGCCCGGCCGCGCGTTCCGCCGCGCGGCCCTCGAGGGCGACGCGGAGGTCGCGCAACTCGCGCGACTCCTCCGCCGACAGCCGGGGCACGCGCATCCACTTGCTCGGCTCGGCCGCGATCGCGCCCCCGGCCGCCAGCCGTCCGACCGCCTCGCGGATCGGCGTCGGCGGGACGCCGAACGCGGCCGCCGGACCACGGATGGTCAGAGGCTCGCCTGGGTCGAACCGCCCCGTCATCAGCGCCTCGCGCAGGCGCGCACAGGCGTGATCGCGCAGCGTCGTGTGCCCGACCGCGGTGAAGACCGCGCAGTGGCGCCGGCTCACGCGGCATCCTTGCGGAGGATGTGGGAGAGGAACTCGCGCGCATGGTCGGTCGCCGGCGCAGCGAAAAAGCACCCGGGCGGTCGTCCTGGAGCACGCGGCCGAAACCCATGAACAGGATGCGATGCGCGACCTCGCGCGCGAAGCCCATCCCATGCGTGACGACCATCACGGTCATGCCGGCATCCGCCAGGTCGACCATCACGTCCAGCACCTTGCGGATCATTCCGGGGCCGAGCGCCGAGGCCGGCTCATCGAACAGCATCACGTGCGGACGCATCGCCAGCGCGCGCGCGATCGCCGCGCGCTGCTGCCGCCCGCCGGAGAGCTGGGCCGGGTATCCGTGTGCCTGTTCCGGGATGCGCACCCGCTCTGGCAGCGCCATCGCGCTCGCGCGCGCCTCGGCCTTGCCGACGCCGAGTGTGCGCTCCGGCCCGACCGTACACTCGAGCGCGGTCAGGTGCGGAAGCAGGTTGAACTGCTCGAACACCATCGTGATGCGCTTGCGCACGGCGGGCAGCGCGCCGGCGGCGCGGCTGACCTCGATCCCGTCCACGACGATGCGGCCCTCGTCGTGATCCACGAGGCGGTTGATGCAGGGACGAGCGTGGACTTGCCCGATCCGGAAGGGCCGCGGACGACGATGCGTTCGTCGCGCGCCACGTCGAACGAGACGCGATCGGGCACCGTCAGCGGGCGGTGGCGCTTGCTCACCGCGCACATGGTGACGACCGGGCTCATCGCCCGCCGCTTCCGAGCCGGCGCTCGAGCCCGTGGCTGCAAGCCGACATCACCGAGCGGATCGCGAGACAGATCACCGCCACGAACAGATAGCGCTCGCTGTGAAGGCCCCACCACCTGGCTTCGGCGGTCGAGGCATCGGCGGCACCGAGGAGGTCGATCATCGGGATGATGACGACGAGCGAGGTGTCCTTGAACGCCGCGATGAAGACGTTGACCAGCGAGAGGATCACGGCGCGCGGCGCCTGCGGCAGCGTGATGCGGCGCTGCGGCTGCCGGTAGGTGAGCCCCGGGCTCTGGCAGGCGGCATGCTGGCCGCGCGGGATCGCCTGCAAGCCGCCGCGCATCGGCCTCGCCCGCACCCAGTTCGCCAACGCCATATGCGGCACGCTCCGCCTCGCCCTGCTCAAGATCGGCGCGCAGGTCCGCAGGTCGGTCCGACGCGTCGCCATCGCCATGGCGTCCGGCCATCCCTTCCCGAACGCGTTCGCCCTCGCTCGCGCCAGGATCACAGCCGCCGCCACCTGACGAACCAGACACCGCATGGCCCACATCACCACCGCCGACGCCGCCCACCGGGCAGCGACGGAGCAGCCCCGCCGCGCCACGGCGATCGCGCTGCCGTAAGGCCTTCAGAGCCCCACCC
>CALKJX010000308.1 GCA_937995555.1 uncultured Elioraea sp. | reverse complement strand
TCCGCCGATGAACACTGCCCGCCGCCGGCTGGGCTGACGGTCGCCGGCCTGCTCACCCTGCTCGGCCTCGGCCCCCGCGGCGAGGCGCTGCGGCAACGCCTTGTCCGCGCCCTCCATCAGCGGGCACCGGCGCAGATCCCGGCCGAGGGGGATCAGACCGCCTTCGGCCGGCGCCTGCTCGGTCTGCTCGCCACCGCCGACGGCGACGCCATCTTCACCCAGGCCGCCGCCGCGGTGGAGGCCGACACCGCCCCGTCCGAGCGGCAGCTCGACCTGCTCGCCGCCGCCCGGCGGACGGCACTGCGCGCCCTCGATGACGCGGCACCGGACGCGGCGTCACGGCTGCGCGCCGCGCATCTGCCCGGCGAGCCGCCGGCGCTCGCGCTCGCGGCAGCCGCCGCAGAGGCCGCGCTCTGGAGCGAGGCGGCCCTTATCCTCTGGCGGCTTGCCGCGGTTCCCGCGCAGGCCGAGGAAGCCGCCCGACTGGCCGCCCGGCACCCGCCGCTCGCCGACGCCCTGCCCGGCCTCGCCCGCCGCGCCACGGCCGACGACCTGCCCGGCCCGGTGCGCCCGCGCGATCGGCTGCTCAGGTTGATGGGACTCGCCGAGGATCCCGAGACCGCGACGCTGCTGCCACCACCCGGTGCGCATGTCGAGGCGAAGCTCGCCGCGCTGCCGCCGGAGCGGGTGGCCGACCTGCCGCCCGGCTGGCGCGCGACCCTGCATCGCGCTTCGGGGCGCGCGGCCGGGCGCATCACCGAGGCGCTTGCCGCCTTCGAGCGCGCCGCGCTCACGGCCGAGGCGCGCGAGACCGCGCTGCGCGAGGCGGCGCTGCAGGCGGAGCTCGATCTGCTGGCGGTCGAGGCCGCACTCGCCGCGGCGCGCGAGGCCGAAGCGACGCGCGAGCGCGCGTGGCAGGCGCTGGTGCAGGCGATCGCGGCGGCGCAGTGAGCCGCCGGGTCTCAGGGCAGCGGCTTGGGCTCGGTGTCCAGCGTGCGCAGCCAGGAGATCAGGTCGGCGCGCTGCTGGGCGCTCGACAGGCCGTTGAAGGCCATGCGCGTACCCGGCGCGTAGGCGCGCGGGTTGGCGATGAACTTGTTCAGTTCCTCGTAGCTCCAAGGCGTGCCGCGCATGCCGGCGATCACCTGCGAGTAGTTGAACCCCTCCGCATGCGCATGATCGGCGCCGACGATGCCCCAGAGATTGGGGCCGACGCCGTTGCGACCGCCCTGGTCGAAGCTGTGGCAGGCGGCGCAGGCACGGCGGGCGATCGCCGCGCCGTTCTCGGGATTGGCGTTCGCCAGCAGCGGGCCGATCGGCTCGATCGTGGGCGCGGCGGGCGCGGCCGGGGCGGCCGCCGGTGCCGCGCCGGTGTCGATCCGCAGCACGCTCTCATGCAGGCGCTTCGGGTGCACCAGTGCGTCGCCGATGATGCCGGTCACCATGAACAGGATGCCGGCCGTCAGGATCGAGGCGGCGATCTTGTTCAGCTCCATCGAGTTCATCGGCGACGTGGTCCTTCCGCGCGATCCTGCCGGGCGCGGCGAGCCCGCCCGATCCGCCCGTCCATTAGGCGATCCGCTGCGGCGCTTCAACCCACCGCCAGCGCGGCCGTGACCGCGCGCCGCCCCTCGACGGAGGTATCGGCCAAGTCATGGCGGGGCTGATCGGCGGCGGGCTGGTGGAGGCGATCCTCGCGCTGGTCGCGCTGGAGGCCGCATTGCTCGCGGTCGTGCTGGGCCGCGCGGGCCGGGCCGTCGCGCTGCCGGGCCTGTTCGCGACGCTGCTGTCGGGCGCGGCGCTGCTCCTGGCCCTGCGCGCCGCCCTGATCGGCGCCGGCGCGGTCTGGATCGGCGCCTGGCTCGCGGCCGCACTGGCCGCGCATCTGCTCGATCTCTGGCTGCGGCTGCGTCGGTGAGGCGCACGGAGAAGGGACGGCGCGAGGCCGCCCCGGAGGCTCCGGTGCGCGTGGGGACTCAGCGCGAGGCCGAGCGCAGCGGACCCAAGGTCACGGCGTTCAGTTCCGGGTAGTCCGCCAGCATCGACCGACCGAGCAGCGGCCGGTTGGCGCCGAGATGGCAGGTGCTGCAGTTCACCTTCCACGGATCGCCGCCCGGGCCGAGGCGCGACTGGGTGGCGTCGCCACGCTCCGGCGGCCCGTGCGGGTTGGCGGCCCAGAGCGGACGCAGCGGCTCGACATAGCTGTTGTTGAGCTCGCGCACCATGCGGATGCCGTGCCAGGCGGTGACGCGCTGCGGCGTCGAACTCTCCCATTTCCCGAAGTTCTGGGTGTTGTGACAGAAGGTGCAGTTCTGCCCGGTCGCGGCGCTGAAGTGGAACATCAGCCCATACGTCCACTCCGCCCCCATGATGGTGGCGGGATTGCCGTGCGGCAGCGGGCGCGTGCCGATCACGCGGATCGGCTCGTCGCGCAGCAGGAACGGCGTGAACGGATCGTGCGGCAGCGAGGACATGCCGACGGCCGGCGAGGCGATGTTCTGTCCGGCCGCCGAGGCGATGATGCCGCGCGTCCGTCGCGGATCGGGATCGGTCGACCACACCGCCTCGGGGATCGGCTTGCCGCGGTGGCAGGTGTAGCAGGTCACGCCGGTCTGCCCGACATGCGCCTGCCAGGAGGCGTTGATCGTCTTGGTCATCTGCAGCATCCGCCGCGTGACGACCTTGGTGTAGACCTCGTCCGAGGCGAGGTTCTCGGGGTTGTGGCAGTAGTTGCAGCCCTGCTCGGGCGACACCCAGGCGGTGATGCCGATCATCAGGCGGGTGAAGGCGTTGGCGTCGAGATCGCCCAGCACCTGGACGTTCTCGTACACCTCCGAGGCCTTCTGCCCGGCCGCGTCCAGAGGCGGCGTGGGCTCGGGCACGGCGTGGCGCGGAAGCTGCGCGGCCACCCTGCGCGGATTGGTCACCAGCTCCATGGCGGTGCCGCGCTGGCCCACCTGGACCACATTCACCGGCGGTCGTTCGAAGCTCGTGACGACCACGATGACGCCGAGCGCGCCGAGGACGGCGAGCACGATCTTCAGGGTGAAGCTCATCGCATCGCTCCTGCGGCTGCGGCCGGATCGGCCATTCCGGGGACGATCGGATCGTACATCGGCGCGAAGCCGTGCTTCACCGCCCAGAGGTACCAGTTGTCCACCACTGTCCCGGTGAGCAGGATGCCGATGCCGCCGGTCAGCGGGCACAGCACCGCGAACCACCAGGCCCAGCGATGGATGCTCTCCATCGTCGCGTTGAAGCCCCTCGTCCAGCGCCAGAACAGGGCGGCACGCTCGGCCGCCGTGCCGCGGTCGAGCGTCTGCTCGATCTCGCGCTCGCCGCCGTAGCGGGAGACGGCCAGGATGGTCGCGCCGTGCATCGCGAACAGGAGCGTCGAGCCGTAGAGGAAGACGATCGAGAGCGCGTGGAACGGGTTGTAGAAGAGGTTGCCGTAGCGGATCGAGAACGCCGCCGTCCAGTCGAGATGGGGGAAGATCCCGAACGGCACCGCCTCCGACCAGCTTCCCATCAGCAGCGGGCGGATGAAGCCCAGCACCAGGTAGAGCCAGATCGCCGCGGCGAAGGCCCAGGCCACATGCGTGCCCATGCCGAGCTGGCGCGCACGGCGATAGGTGCGCGCCCACCACAGCAGGATCGAGAGCGTGAGGAAGAACCCCGCGAACAGCCACCAGCCGCCGTCATGCATCGGCGGCAGGCGGAGACCGTACTGCGCCGGCGGCGGCTCGAGCCCGAGCCAGAACAGCTGGCGGACGAACTGTACCGGGTCCCACCGCACGGAAGCCCACATGTTGAGCCCGATCGTGACGAAAGCGACCAGGAAGGAGACGATCGACAGCGTCCCCAGCCAGCCGAGATAGATCGGGCCCAGCTGCGCATCGCCGATCTTGCCGAGCACGCGCTGGAAGCTCGCGGTTCCCGTGCGCGGCGAGTCGCCCTTCGGCAGGGGCACGCCCGGATAGGGTGTCGGGCCATGCACGATCACCCGGGTGAAGATGTTCTGGTATTCGGCCATCGGTGTCGCTCCCGTGCCTTACGACCAGATCGGAAGGTTGAGCCACCAGCCCCACCATTCCGGCCAGCCGCGGGTCCAGAACGGACCAGAGATGACGATGCAGACCGCGCTCCAGAACCCTGCGGAAAGCGCGAGGAACAGCCCGAGGCGATGGATGCCGAGCGTGCCGATCGAGTAGCCGATCAGGTCCCGGAAGAAGGTGTTCTCGTGCTCCGGCGTCTTCACCGGCTCGCCCTTCGGCGGGTTGAGCGCCGAGAGCACCAGCGCACCATGCAGGCTGAGCGCGAGCACGGTCGCGAAGAAGAACGAGATCGCGATCATGTGCGCCGGGTTGTAGTGGAAGTGCAGGTACTGGTAGCCGACGTTCGATACCCAATCGAGATGGCTGAAGATGCCGTACGGGAAGCCGTGCCCCCAGGCGCCCATCAGCAGCGGGCGGATCACCACCAGCGTGATGTAGGCGAATACCGCGACCCCGTAGGCGATCGGGATGTGGTAGCCCATGCCGAGCTTGCGGCTGATCTCGGCCTGGCGCAGCGCCCAGGAGACGAAGGCGCCGATCGCGCAGATGGTGATCAGCTGCCACAGCCCGCCCTCCTTGATCGGCGCGAAGGCCAATCCGTAGCTGAGGTCGGGCGGGGCGATGTTGATCGTCCAGACATTGAACGTGCCTTGCAGCGCCGCCCCGTAGAGGATCAGCAGCGTACCCAGCACGGTGAAGAAGATGGTCGTGACGCCGAAGAAGCCGACATAGAACGGCCCGACCCAGAAGTCGAAGAGATCGCCGCCGACGAGGGTTCCCCCTCGCACCCGGTACTTCTTCTCGAAGCTGAGCATCGCCATGGTGGGTTTCCCCTTGCCTGATCGAGAGCGGGCGGGCCGGACGCGGGATGCCGGAGACGGACGGACCCGGCGCGGCAACGCCGCGCCCGTCCGTCATCCGGCGGTCGCCGCTAGGTCGGCATCACCTGCGAGGTGTCGTAGGTCACCATCGCAGCGCGACGCGGCCCGTCCAGCCAGTTGAACCTGTCCGTGCTGAGCAGGATGAAGTGGATCAGCAACGCCAGGACCAGCAGGAACACACCGAGTGCGACCAGCACCCGGCGCGGATCGAAGATCAACCAGATTCGCCACATGTCGGGACCCTCCCTAGGTCAGGTAGGACGCGACGGTGGCGACACCGTCGATCATCGACTGCCGCCACCCGCCGACGGGTGGCAGCCAGGGACGCCACATCCAGACGAGGATGTGGGCGATGACGGCGACGACCGTGAAGATGACGAAGCTCGAGACGAAGACTCCGTGGAATTCCTTCGCCTCGTGTTCCGTCAGCCCCGACAGCGAGCCGTCGGTTCGATCAGCCATTGCGGTACCTCTTGGCTGATGGCCTTGCGGCCGTTACCGCGCTAGTCCCGCGCGGCGGGGATCGGAACGGTGGATCGCACCGTCGCCGATCGGTGGTCCGGTGCGCCGGGCGACCGTTCGCCATCCGCACCGGGAAGGGGATGGGACGCCGCGTCATGCCGGCACCCCATGAAGCTGTTCGGCGAGCACGCGCGCGGCGCGCTCCACCGTCACGCGGGCCTCGCCCGCCTCGCGCGCGGCACGCTCGATCCGCTCGCGCAGCCGCTTGGCGGCCGAGATGCGCACCAGGAACGGCTCGGTCTCGAGATGCACATCGAGCAGCTCGCGCGCCTCGTCGTCCCAGGGCTGGCTCGCGCGTGCCGGCGTCGCCTCGATCCGGTCGAGATCCGTGCCCAGCGGCAGGATGTGGAACAGCGCGTCGAACAGCGCGTTGCAGTATTCCTGGATGATGTAGGTGGCCCCCGCGTAGCCCATGAAGGGCGTGCCGGTGGCGCGGCGGATGATCGCGCCCGGGAACGAGGCCGGGATGTACATCGCGCGCGACTTCAGCTCCGCCGCGTACATGCGCTCGTTGTAGGAGCCGAACAGGACCAGCGGCGGTGTGGCGCGCATCGCCTCGCGCACGGCGGCGTTGTCGGGCTTGTGGCCGGGCTTGCGCGCAAAAGCGAAGGCGCAGGGCACGCCCATCTCGTCCTCGAGGAAGCGCTTCAGCCCGCGCGTGTAGGTCTCGGACGCCACCACGGCGAAGGAGGCGGAGGCGAAGAAATCCTGCGTGACGCTCCGCCAGAGGTCCCAGATCGGCTTGATCGTGGTGTGCTTCTCGCGCGCGATGAAGGGCTCCGGATCGACACCGACCAGCTCGCCCAGCGTGCGCAGGAAGTTGGTGGTCGCGAACAGGCCGATCGGCGCCTGGAGATACGGCCGGTCGAGCGCCTCGCAGAGCTTGCGGCCGAACTCGCGGTACATGCAGATGTTCACATCGGCATCGGCGAGGCGCGGGATCTCGTCGAGATGCGCGCCGAGCGGGAACACCAGGTTCACCTCGCAGCCGATGCCCTCCACCAGGCGGCGGATCTCGGCAAGGTCGGAGGGCATGTTGAAGGTGCCGTAGATCGGCCCGATGATGTTCACGCGCGGCTTGGCACCCTCCGCGCGCGCCTTGCGCACCTTCGGCTTCTTCAGGCCGAACTCGGTCCAGAGCCAGTAGATCGCGCGATCGGCGGCCTGCCACTGGTCCTCGTCGATGGTGCGCGGAATGAACCGCTTCAGGCTCGATCCCTCGGGCGTCACCCCGCCGCCGATCATCTCGGCGATCGAGCCGGTGACGACGACCGAGGGAAGCTCGACATCGCCCGTCCCGTCGGCGCGCTTGAGCAGCTGCTCGGTGCCGTTCTGCGACAGCGCGTCCTCGTCGAGGCCCGTCACCGCGATCGGCAGCTCGTGCGGCGGCAGCGCGTCGGTGTAGTGCAGCACCGCGGTCACGGGCAGGTTCTCGCAGCCGACCGGGCCGTCGATCACCACGCGCAGGCCGCGCACCGCCGTGAAGGCGTAGACGCAGCCCCAGTAGCCGCCGGCGCGATCGTGGTCGAGGACGAGCATGGCCTATGTCCCCACCGCCTCTTCGGCCTTGGCGCGCGCCGCGCGCAGGCGCTTCTGCCGGTCGCGGAAGCCGGGCGGCTCGGTGGGGATGTCCTTCCACCCGTAGCCCGGGCCGGCGGCCGTGCCGACGCCGTCGAAGAACGACACCATGCGGCGGAACCGCTCGGCCCCGCGCGTCTGGGCGGCGACGATGCCGGCGATCGAGCCCGCGCCGGCCGGACCGAACAGCGGCCGCGCCGAGACCATGTTGGTGAAGTAGAGCGCCGGGATCGCCGCTTCCTTCGCCTTCTGCACCACCGGTGTCGTGCCGAGCGCGAGATCGGGCCGCGCCTCCAGCATCGCGGCGATGTCCTGTTCCAGCGAGGCGCGGTACTGCACGTGGGTCCCACGCGATTCCAGCCACTCGCGGTCGGCGGCGGACCATTCCGTGCGCGGACAGGCCGTGCCGACATAGGGCACGCGCGCGCCCGCCTCGATCAGCAGCCGCGCCACCAGCAGCTCCGAGCCCTCGTAGCCGGAGACCGTCACGGTGGCGTCGATCGGCGCGGCCTTCAGTGCGCCGGCGATCGCGGGCAAGGCACGCGCCCTCGCCGCGTCGATCTTCCCGGCACCGACACCCGCCGCAGCACCGACCGCGTCCAGCCATGCGGCCGTGCCCTCCACGCCGACCGGGCCCGAGCCGACGACCGGGCGCCCGGCCGCGCGGAACTCACGCACCGCGGCGACATAGAACGGATGCACCGCCGCCACCGCGACGCAGTCGAGCGCACCGTAGAGATCGCGCCACTCGCGCGCGGGCGTGGCCGGTCCGACCGCCAGCCCCATCGGTGCGAGCAGCGCGCCGATCCCGACCGGATCGGCCGGGAACAGCTCGCCGATCAGCGACACGGTCGGCAGATCGGCCTGGTCGCGCGGCCGCGCCACCGGCCCGGCCTCGGCCTCGCGGCGCGCATAGGCCAGCATCGCGCCCGCCAGCACGTCCTTCGCCTCGGCATGGGTCGGCACACCGAACCCGGGCACGTCGATGCCGATGATGCGCACCCCGTTGATCTGCTTCGGCAGCAGATCGAGCGGCACGCCCGAGGCGGTCGGCACGCAGAGATTGGTGATCACCACCGCGTCCACCTGCTCCGGGTCGGCGGCCTTGTGCACGGCCTCGCGGATGTCCTCGAACAGCTTGCCGGTGACGAGGGTCTCGCTGTTGAACGGCACGTAGCCGACGGTGCGGCGCGCGCCGTAGAAGTGGCTGGTGAAGGTCAGGCCGTAGACGCAGCAGGCCGAGCCCGAGAGGATCGTCGCCACGCGGCGCATGCGCAGGCCCACGCGCAAGCTGCCGAAGGCCGGGCACATCGACTGCGGCTGATCATGCGGGCCGCGCGGATAGTCGGCGGCGAGGCGGTCCATGGTCGCGCTCTTGCCGGCCGCGCGCGCGGCCTCGCGCATCGTCTCGCGGCCGCCATGACAGCCGCCGCCTTCGGGCACGGGACGGGGC
>CALKJX010000307.1 GCA_937995555.1 uncultured Elioraea sp. | reverse complement strand
ACCCGCCCGGCCGACCCCACGGGCGACGCCGCCGCCCTGGGGGCGCTCGCCACCTGGTGCGGCGGCTTCACCCCGCTCGCCGCCCCCGCCCCGCCCGACGGGCTGGTGCTCGACATCACCGGCTGCGCCCATCTCTGGGGCGGCGAGGCGGCGATGCTCGCCGAGGTGACGCGGCGGGTGCGCGGCCTCGGCTTCGCGGTGCGCGCGGCGATCGCCGGCACCGCGGCGGGGGCGCTCGTGCTCGCGCGCGGCGCGAACGGCGCGATCATCCCCGCCGAGCGGCAAGCCGCCGCCGTCGCGGCCCTGCCGGTGGCCACGCTGCGGCTCGATCCCGATCTCGCCGAACTCGTCGAGCGCTTCGGGTTGCGGCGGATCGGCGACCTCGCCGGCCAGGCGCGCGGGCCGCTCGCGCGCCGCCTCCGCCCGGCCACGCTCACCCTGCTCGACGAGGTGCTGGGGCGCATCCGCCGCCCGATCACCCCGCTCCGCCCGATCCCGCCGGCCGAGGCCGCGCTCGACTGCCCCGAGCCGATCCTGACCGCGGCGGCGATCGCGGCCGGCATCGAACGCCTGACCGCGCGGCTCTGCGACGACCTCACCGCGCGGGGCGAGGGGGTGCGGCGGCTGACCCTCACCTGCACCCGCACCGACGGCACGGTACAGCGGATCGGCATCGGCACCGGGCTCGCGAGCCGCGACGCGGCCCATCTCGCCCGCCTGCTCGCGCCCCGGATCGAGCGGATCGATCCGGGCTTCGGCATCGAGCGGATGGTGCTCGCGGCCGAGGTGGAATCGCTGGACGGACGCCAGGGCGGGCTGCCCGGCAGCGCCGCGGCCGCGGCCACCCGGCGCGAGGCACTTGCCCGGCTGCTCGATCGGCTGCGCGGTCGGCTCGGCGCGCGCGCAGTGGTCCGGCTCGATCCCGTGCCGGGCCACTGGCCGGAACAGGCGGTGCAGCCCGCCGATCCGCTGGCGCCGCCGCGCCCCGCGCCGTCAGCCGGCCGGCCGCGCCCGGTGCGGCTCCTCCGCCCGCCACGCCGGGTCGACGGGGTGTCGCTGCTGCCCGACGGCCCGCCGGTGCGGCTCGGCACGATGCGGGTGCGCCGCGCCGAGGGACCGGAGCGCATCCTGCCGCCCTGGTGGCAGTTCGGCCTGCGCGAAGCCCCGCGCGACTACTGGCGGGTCGAGACCGAGAAAGGCCAGCGGCTCTGGGTGTTCGCGCGCCGCAGCGAGGGCACGCCGGAGTGGTTCATCCACGGCTGGTTCGGCTGAGCCCTCGGCCCGGCGAGCCGCTACGGCGCGGTACGGCGCCTCAGCCCGAATTCGGCGGCGGCGTAGAGCGCGCAGGCGGCGGTGAAGATCGCCGTCACCATCATCGGGTCGCGCGACAGGCCGAAATGCGGCGCGACCCCCGGCCAGCCGTCCCAGATCAGGCGCAGCGCCACATAGACGATCAGCAGCAGCCCCGCCCAGCCGATCCAGCGGTACCGGTCGAGCATGCGCGCGATGTAGGAGGCGGCCACACCCATCAGCACCACCGACAGGAACAGGCCGAACGCCATGATGTAGGGGTGCTCGCGCGCCGCTGCCGCGACCGCCAGCACATTGTCGAGGCTCATCGTCACGTCGGCCGCGATGATCGTCCACATCGCCGACATGAAGCTCTTCGGCCTGGCCTCGAACCCTTCGGCCGCGTGCTCGCTTTCGGCGACATGGCCGGTGCGCAGGTCCTTGAACATCCGGTAGCAGACCCACAGCAGCAGCAACCCGCCCGCGAACAGCAGCTCGGTGACCTGCAACAGCTGCGTCGTGATCAGCGCGAAGATGATGCGCAGCACGGCCGCGGCGCCGATGCCGAGGATGATCGCGCGTCGTCGCTGCTCCGGCGGCAGCGCGGCAGCGGCCATGCCGATCACGACGGCATTGTCGCCGGCGAGCGCGATGTCGATGCCGATGACCGCCAGCAGGGACCAGATCTGCGACGCCGAAATGCTGAAGTCCATGACGGACGGATCGATCCAGAACAGAGGTGGCCGGCGCGCGGATACGAGGCCGGCGCGCCCCGCTTGTCAAGCAGCGGCCCGGCCGCCATACGCGCCCCGCAAGGAGAGACGCGATGATTCCCCGCTATTGCCGCCCCGAGATGACGGCCATCTGGTCGGCCGAGAACCGCTACCGGATCTGGTTCGAGATCGAGGCGCTGGTCGCCGAGAAGCAGGGCGAGATCGGCCAGATCCCCCCCGAGGCCGCGCGCGCGATCCGCGACCGGGGCGCCCCGCGCATCGCCGCCATGACCGAGGCGGATGTCGCGCGCATCGACGCGATCGAGCGCGAGGTGCGCCATGACGTGATCGCCTTCCTCACCTGGCTCGGCGAGGGGATCGGGCCGGAGGCGCGCTGGCTGCACCAGGGGCTCACCAGCTCCGACGTGCTCGACACCTGTCTCGCTGTGCAGCTGCGCGACGCCGCCGGGCTGCTGGCCAAGGGGCTGGACCGGCTGCTCGATGCGCTGAAGCGCCGCGCGCTCGAGCATCGGCACACCCTGACCATCGGCCGCAGCCATGGCATCCATGCCGAGCCGACCAGCTTCGGGCTGAAGCTCGCCGGGCACTGGGCCGAGTTCGCCCGCAACCGCGACCGCCTCGCCGCCGCCGCCAACGAGGTCGCGACCTGTGCGATCTCCGGCGCGGTCGGCACCTTCGCGCATGTGCCGCCGGTGGTGGAGGCGTTCGTCGCCGAGAGGCTCGGCCTCGCGGTCGAGCCCGTCTCGACGCAGGTGATCCCGCGCGACCGCCACGCCATGTTCTTCGCTACCCTGGCGGTGATCGCCTCGGGGATCGAGCGACTCGCGACCGAGGTGCGCCACCTGCAAAGGAGCGAGGTGCGCGAGGCCGAGGAGTATTTCCACCCGGGCCAGAAGGGCTCGTCGGCGATGCCGCACAAGCGCAACCCGGTGCTGTCGGAGAACCTCACCGGGCTCGCGCGGCTGGTGCGCGGCTATGCGATCCCGGCGCTGGAGAACGTGGCGCTCTGGCACGAGCGCGACATCAGCCACTCCTCGGTCGAGCGCGTGATCGCGCCGGATGCCACGATCGCGCTCGATTTCGCGCTGCACCGGCTCGCCGGCATGATCGAGACGCTGGTGGTGTATCCCGACCGCATGCGGGCCAATCTCGACGCGCTCGGTGGCGTTGTGCACTCGGGCGAGGTGCTGCTGGCGCTGACCCAGGCCGGGATCAGCCGCGAGGACGCCTACCGGATCGTGCAGCGGAATGCGATGGCGACCTGGATGGCGCTCGGCACCGAGGCGGCGAAGAGCTTCCGCGAGAATCTGGAGTCCGACCCGGAGATTGCGGGCAGGCTCGACCGCGCGGTGCTGGACCGCGCGATGGACCCGCGCCCGCATCTCGCGCATGTGGACGCGGTGCTGGCGCGGGTGTTCGGCGGGCAGGCCGAGAACCAGCCCGGCGACGTCGACGGCGGCTGATGCCTGAAGCACGAAGGCTCGACCTTTGTGCTTCAGGTATCGCGCGCAGGGCTGGTGTGGCGGCTGCGCGCCAGAGGAAGAACCGTACCCGGCGCACGAAGGTGGAACCTTCATGCGCCGGTTATGAGCCCTCGGTTCAGCCCTTCGGCGCTTCCTCGGCGATCTGGCGGCGCGCGACCGCGAGCAGCCGGTCGTACTCGGCGCGCAGCTCGGCCTCGGCCACGCTCCTGCCGGCGGCATCGAGATCGCCGCGCACCTTCTCGATCACGTCGTCATGGCCGGGCTTCTTGAAGTCCGCGGCGACCACGGTCTTGGCATAGGCCTCCGCCTCGGCGCCCGACTTGCCGAGCTTCTCCGCCACCCACAGCCCGAACAGCCTGTTGCGTCGTGCCTGGGCGCGGAACTCCTGTTCCTGGTCCAGCTTGTACTTCGCCTCGAAGCCCTTCTCGCGTTCGGCGAAGGCGTCCGTGCTCATCGGTTCCGGCCCCCTTGGATCCCACACACCATCTTGGCGGTCGGCGGTGTCTGTAGCAGATGGGGCAGGCATGTGCACCGTCGTGATGCTGCACCGCCCGGGACACGCCTGGCCGCTGGTGTTGGCCGCGCTGCGCGACGAGATGATCGCCCGCGCCTGGGACCCGCCGGCCGCGCACTGGCCCGACCGGCCGGGCGTGGTGGGCGGGCGCGACCGGCTCGCCGGCGGCACCTGGATGGCCTCGGACGGGCAGCGCGTCGCCTGCGTGTTGAACCGTCCGGGCACGCTCGGCAGCCGGCCCGGGCTGCGCTCGCGCGGGGTGCTGCCGCTGGCGGCGCTCGCGGGCGAGGCGATCGAGGGGATCGCGTTCGCCGCCTTCAATCTCGTCTGCGCCGGGCGCGCGGGCGGCTGGGTGCTCGAGAGCGGGGGCGGGCGGATGGTCCGCCGGGCTCTCCCGGAGGGTGTTTCCATGCTGACCGCGCACGGGCTCGACAGCGGCGATAGTCCGCGCGCCCGGTTCCATCTGCCGCGCTTCCGCGCCGCCCCGGCGCCCGACCCCGCCACGGGGGACTGGTCCGCCTGGCTCGCCCTGCTGGCCAGCACCGAGGCCGAGCCCGGGGCCGGGCCACGCGGCGGCATGACCATCCCGCCCGACCAGGGCTATGGCACCGTCAGCACGAGCCTGTTCGCGGTGCCGGAGCGGGGCAGGCCGGTCTGGCTGTTCGCGGCCGGGTCGCCGGGGATCGCGCCGTTCCGGCCGGTCGCGCTTGCATCGGCGGCCAGGTCGTGGCCGGATCAGGTGGCATGATCGCGCGCCGCATGCTGCTCGCCGTTGTCGCCTGCCTGCTCGCCGGCGGCGCTGCCGCACAGCCCCCGCCGGGGCGCGGGCAGGGCGGCCCGCCCGGCCGCGCCGGCCCGCCCGGCCGCGCGGCGCCCGATGCCGGGGCGGCGCTCGGTGCGCTCATCGTCTTCACCGCGATCGAGCAGGCGCGCATCCGAGAGTGGTTCATCGCCAATCCCTACCCGGTGCAGCCTCTGCCGCCCGGCATCGCGCGCAACCTCGCCCGCGGCAAGCCGCTGCCGCCGGGGATCGCCAAGCGCTACGCCCCGGCCGGGCTGCTGCGCCAGGTCGCCCCGCGGCCGGGCTACGAGATCCTGGTGGTCGGCGCCTCCATCCTGCTGGTGCATGCGGCCACCGGGATCGTTCACGACATCCTGAGCGACGTGATCCGCGGTCGCTGAACGGGAACTTTTGGCAACCTCCGGCGTTGCCTGGGAAACGCCCCGACGCAGGAGGACCGCATGACCCGCCCCTTCACCCTGCCGGCGGCACTGATGCTCGCGCTGATCATCGGCCTGCCCGCCTCCGCCCAGGCACCGATCGCCACGCCGCAGGATCCGCCCCCGGTGCCGCCAGTCCAGGTGGTGCCGCCTTCGGCCGCCGCCTCGGCGACGGCGGTGTTCACCACCGCCGAGGCGCACGCGATCCGTGACTACTACATGGAGCATCCCGACCAGGTGGGGCCCGTGCAGGCGCCCGGCGTGGCCGGATCGTTGACCCGCGGCGCGATCCTGCCCTCCCGGCTCGAGGCGAAGCCGGTGCCGGACGCGCTCAAGGAGAAGCTCGCCGACCGCCCCGGACACGAGATCCTGATCGCCGGCTCGGTCGCGCTGCTGGTCGAGAGCGAATCGCGCGTGATCCGCGACCTGCTGCGCGACGCCCTGCCGCCGCCGAACTGACGGCCACGACGGAGGGTCGCCCCGCCCGCCCCGCCCGCCCCGCCCGCTCCGCCCGCCCGGCATGTCCGGGCTGCCCCCGGCCGGTGGCCGCCCGGCCCCCCCCCTGCTATACCCTCGGGTGCGCCGCCGGACTGTGTTGCCGCGGCGCAGCAAGGAGTGTGTTCCTATGGCGCGGCGACGGCAGCTCTACGAGGGCAAGGCGAAGATCCTGTTCGAGGGGCCCGAGCCCGGCACGCTGGTGCAGTACTTCAAGGACGACGCCACCGCGTTCAACGCCCAGAAGAAGGGCGTGATCACCGGCAAGGGCGTGCTGAACAACCGCATCAGCGAGTTCATCATGATGCGGCTCGCCGAGATCGGTGTGCCGACGCATTTCGTGCGCCGGCTGAACATGCGTGAGCAGCTGATCCGCGAGGTCGAGATCATCCCGCTCGAGGTGGTGGTGCGCAACGTCGCCGCCGGCTCGCTCTCCACCCGGCTCGGCATCGCCGAGGGCACGCAGCTGCCGCGCTCGATCGTCGAGTACTACTACAAGAACGACCAGCTCGGCGATCCGCTGGTGGCCGAGGAGCACATCACCGCGTTCGGCTGGGCGTCGGTGCAGGACCTCGACGACATCATGGCGCTCGCGCTGCGCGTGAACGATTTCCTCTCGGGGCTGTTCCTCGGCGTGGGCATCCGGCTGGTGGACTTCAAGCTGGAGTTCGGCCGGCTCTGGGACAACGAGGAGATGCGCATCGTCGTCGCCGACGAGATCAGCCCGGATTCCTGCCGGCTGTGGGATCTCAAGACCAACGAGAAGCTCGACAAGGACCGGTTCCGGCGCGATCTCGGCAAGGTCGAGGAGGCGTATCAGGAGGTGGCGCGGCGGCTCGGCATCCTGCCGGAGGCGGGCGTGCGCGACCTCAAGGGGCCGGAGACCATGCAGTGATGGAGCGGGGGCGGTGAAGGTGCGCGTCACCGTGATGCCGAAGTCGGGCGTGCTCGACCCGCAGGGCAAGGCGATCGGCCATGCGCTGGCCTCGCTCGGCTTCGCCGGGGTCAGCGAGGTGCGCGCGGGCAAGGTGATCGAACTCGAGCTCGCCGAGACCGATCCTGCGCGCGCGAAGGGGCAAGCCGAGGAGATGGCGCGCAAGCTGCTGGCGAACACGGTGATCGAGAGCTTCCGCGTCGAGCTCGTCTGAGGCGATGGCCAAGGCCTCGATCTTCATCCTGATCGCGCTGACGGTGGTAATCGCCTGGACGATGAAGCGCCGCCGGGCGCCGGTGAAGGGCGGGGTGGTGGCGAAGAAGAAGGCCGCGATCAGGCTCTGGTTCGACGCCGCCGCGATCGCGGTCGGCATCACGCTGGTGCTGCTCGCGGCGATGCACTGGCTCAGGCTCGGATGGGCGTGAGCAAGGAGCGCCGGATCGTCTGGCGGCGCGAGGATGCGCCCACGCTCGAAACCTGTGTGGTGCATCGCGCACGGCGCGAGGCCGAGGGCGCGGTCGCCGGCATGATCGGCTCGGAGCCGATCGCGCTGGGCTGGCGCGTCAGATGCGACGAGGCCTGGCGCACGCGGCGCGCGCAGATCGAGCGGCTGGAGCCGCGCGGCACCGAGACCGCACGGCTCGCCGATGCCGCCGGGGTCTGGCACGACAGCGCCGGGGCGCATCTGACGGCGCTGGACGGCTGCCTCGATGTCGATATCGGCGCGATCCCGTTCACCAACAGGCTGGCGATCGACCGGTTCGCGGCGGCAGCGGGGGGGCGGCCGAGCTCCGCGTCGCCCATGTCGCGGTGCCGGCGCTGACGATCGCGCCCGCCGCACGGCGCTACACGCGGCTGGCCGCGCATCGCCACCGCTCCCAGGGCCTGTTCCGCGGCTTCAGGGGCGGGCTGCTAGTGGACGCGGAGGGGCTGGTGCGGGTCTACGAGGGCACGTTCACGCGCGTGGAGGCGCCATGAAGGCGGGCATCGTCATCTTTCCCGGAACGAACCGCGAGCGCGACATGGCGATCGCGCTGGAGCGCGTGACCGGCGCGAAGCCGCAGGTGCTCTGGCACCGCGACACGGCGCTGCCCGAGGGCATCGATCTCGTCGTGCTGTGCGGCGGGTTCAGCTACGGCGACTATCTGCGCTGCGGCGCGATCGCGGCGCGCAGCCCGATCATGCGCCCGATCGCCGATCACGCGGCGCGCGGGGGCTTGATCCTCGGCGTCTGCAACGGCTTCCAGATCCTGTGCGAGGCGGGGCTGCTGCCGGGCGCGCTGTTGCGCAATGCCGGGCTCCGGTTCCTGTCGATGGACTGCCGCATGCGCGTCGAGCGCACCGACACGCCGTTCACCGCGCACTACCGGCGCGGCCAGGTGATCCGCGCGCCGATGGCGCATGGTGACGGCAACTACATCGCCGACGAGGCCACGCTGGACCGGCTGGAGGACGAGGGGCGCGTCGCGTTCCGCTACGTCACGGAGGCCGGCGAGGCGGTGCCCGAGGCGGCGCTGAACGGCGCCGCGCGCAACATCGCCGGCATCTACTCGGAGAACCTGCGCGTGCTCGGGCTGATGCCGCATCCGGAGGATCTGGTCGATCCGCTGATGGGCGGCACCGACGGGCTGGCGCTGTTCGAAAGCCTCGCCGCCGCCGCGTGAGGCGTCACCGGCCGCGACGCGCCGTCCTGGCCCGTTGCCTCTCCGTTGCCGCGATCACCTGTTCGGGAGTCCGCGACAGGGGCTCGGGTGCGCCGTCGACCCGCGGATCCCCCGCCCGGCTCTGTCCGGCCTCGCGGCGCAGGTCGTCGTGGAGCAGGTCGCTCGGCGGGCGCGGCTGGGGCGCCTGCGGTGGCGTGGCCGCGCCTCAGCCCCCGAACAGCTTCGGGAACACGGCGAACATCCACCCTCCTGCGTCCGCAGATGCGTGGTTGGCGTGATGGGCCGGTCGCGGCACTGAACAAAGAGTTGACGGCGGCCGTGCGGGCTTCGCTCCGGGCCGTGGCGCCCCTCGCCCGTCGGTTCCTCTTGAACCCTGCCACAATCCGGTCAACATGCTGACCGCGCCAAAGGATGCGGCCGCAAGGGGGGATGCCGCCCGGCGCACGAGGTGCGATGCAGGTTCACGCCAGCTGCTGCGCATGGAGCGGTCTCGCCGTCCTGCTGCGCGGCATACCGGGAAGCGGCAAGTCCGACCTGGCCCTCCGCCTCGTCGATGCGGGGTTCCGGCTGGTCGCCGACGACCGCGTCGACCTGGCGGTGGAACGCGGTGGCGTGACCGCCTCCGCCCCGGCCGCACTCGCCGGGCTGATCGAGGTCCGCGGCCTGGGCATCCTTGACCTGGGCAGCTCCGGCGCCGCCAGGGTCGGCCTCCTCGCCGACCTCGCTCCCGCCGCCACGATCGAGCGGATGCCCGAGCCCGCGACCGAAGCCTTGCTCGGCATCAAGCTGCCGGTGATCCGGATCGACCCCACAGCACCCTCGGCGGTCGCGCGGGTGCGCGCCGCCCTCGCCGTGCTCCAGGGCCGCGCCGCCAGCCGCTGCGGCGCGCTCGGCGACCATGCGGCCGAGCCCGCGCCATGACCGTCGAGCCGCGCCCGCGCCGTCCGGTGGTGATCGTCACCGGCCTGTCCGGCGCCGGCAAGTCGTCCGTGCTGCGCGCGCTCGAGGATGTCGGCTTCGACACGGTGGACAACCCGCCGCTGCGCGTGGTGGACGACCTCGCCGGCGGGGACGCCTCCGTCCCGCTCGCGATCGGCATCGACGCGCGCCGGGCGGATTTCGACGGCGCGGCGGCCGAACGGCTGATCGCCGGGCTGCGCGCGCGGCCCGAACTGGACGTCACCCTGTTCTTCCTGATCGCCGAGGACGAGGTGCTGCTGCGCCGCTACACCGAGACGCGCCGGCGCCATCCGCTGGCGCCGCAGGGGCGCGTGAGCGACGGCATCGCGCATGAGCGCGTCCTGCTCGAACCGCTCGGCGCGGCGGCCGACATCGTGCTCGACACCTCGGCCCTGGCTCCGGCCGACCTGCGCGCGATGATCGAGGCGCAATTCGGCAGCGACAACCAGAGCGCGATCACCATCGGCATCGTAAGCTTCTCCTACGCGCGCGGGCTGCCGCGCGAGGCCGACCTCGTGTTCGACGTGCGCTTCCTGCGCAACCCGCACTATGTGGACTCGCTGCGGCCGCTGACCGGCCAGGACCCGTCGGTGGACGCCTACGTTGCCGCCGACCCCGATTTCACGGCATTCTGGGACCGCATGACCGGGCTTCTGGATGCCCTCTTGCCCCGCTATCTGCGGGAGGGGAAGAAGTATCTCACCATCGCCTTCGGCTGTACCGGCGGGCGGCATCGCTCCGTCGCCGTCGCCGAGAGGATGGTGGCGCATCTGCGCGCGCAGGGTGGGCGGGCGACGGTCGTCCATCGCGAGATCTGGAAGGCAGTGGCAGTGCCGATGGTCGGCGCGCCCAGGCGCGAGCCGCCACCGGACGCCGCGGCGGCCGCGGCCCAGGTCAGGTGAAGGCCATTCGATGATCGGTCTGGTGCTGGTGACGCACGGACGGCTGGCCGAGGAGCTCAGGTTGGCCATGGAGCACGTCGTCGGGCCGCAGAAGGGTGTTGCCACGGTCTGCATCGGGCCGGACGACGACATGGAGCGGCGCCGGCAGGACATCCTGCGCGGCATCGACACGGTCGACACCGGCGACGGCGTGGTGCTGCTCACCGACATGTTCGGCGGCACCCCCTCGAACCTCGCGATCTCGGCCATGGACCGCAAGAACGTCGAGGTGATTGCGGGGGTGAACCTGCCGATGCTGGTGAAGCTCGCCTCCATCCGCTCCACCCATCCGCTTGGCCAGGCGGTCGGCTGCGCGCAGGATGCTGGGCGCAAGTACATCGCTGCGGCGAGTCGCCTGCTCGCCGATGCGCCGCGGTGACGCACGGACCGATCGAGGGGAGCGCGCCGTGAACGAGTGGCCGAACGAGCCGGGCGAGGGGCGCGTGCCGCGCGACCCGGACGATCCGTTCCCGCTGATCGACCAGCCCGCCGGGGCGGGGCCGGTGCTGACGCGCACGGTGTGCATCCGCAACAAGCGCGGCCTGCATGCGCGCGCTGCCGCGAAGTTCGTCAAGCTCGCCGAGCAGTTCTCCGCCTGTGTCACCGTGCGCAAGAACGGCAACGCGGTCTCGGCACGCTCGATCATGGGGCTGATGATGCTGGGCGCCGGCACCGGCTGCGACGTCGTGCTGGAGGCGGAAGGCTGGGACGCGCGCGAGGCGCTGGAAGCATTGGCCGGCCTGGTCGAGGCCGGCTTCGATGAGGACTGAGGCGCGCGCCCGTCCGGCCCGGCGCAGCCGCGGCGCGGCGGAGGCCGCCCGCCCCGAACGCGTGCTGGCGGGACTCGCGGTCTCGCCCGGCATCGGCATCGGCAAGGTCGCGCTCGCCGCCCAGGCGCCGGTCGAGGTCGAGCGGCGCGCGCTGTTCGACGACCAGGTGCAGCACGAGATCGAGCGCTTCGACGAGGCGGTCGGGCTCTCGCGCAAGCAACTCGCCAAGCTGAAGGCCAGGCTCTCGATCCTGCCCGAGGAGGCGACGCAGGAACTCGAACCGCTGCTCGACGCCTATGCGCAGATGCTCGGCAATTCGCGCCTGACGCGCGGCATCCGCAAGCGAATCGCGGACGCCAAGATCAATGCTGAGGCCGCCGTGGGCGACGAGGCCGAGGCGATCGCGGCCGCCTTCCTCGCCGGCGATGATGACCGCGCCGGCCGCCAGCGACGCGCCGACGAGGTGCGCGAGATCGGCCGGCGCCTGGTGCGCAACCTCACGCGCACGCCGTGGCGCAACTACTCCGGCCTGCCGCAGGGCAGCGTGCTGGTCACCGAGTCGCTGACGCCCTCGGACGCGGCCTTGATCGAGCCCGCGAAGCTCGCTGCCGTGGCTGCGGAGGAGGGCGGGCTCGAAGGCCACACCGCGATCATGCTGCGCGCCCTCGGCCTGCCCGCCGTGCTGGGCGCGGCCGGGCTGATGGATGCGGTCGAGCCTGGCGATCTCGCGATCATCGATGGCACGGCCGGGCTCGTCACGCTCAACCCGACAGCGGAGACCCTCGCTGCCGCGCGCAAGGCGGTCGCGGCCTTCGCGCGCGAGAATCAGCGGCTCGCCAGACTGCGCCGTCTGCCCGCGGTGACCAGGGACGGCGAGCCGGTCGAGCTGCAGGCGAATCTGGAACTGCCGATCGAGCTGCCGATGATCGCGCAGTCCGGCGCCGTCGGCATCGGCCTGCTGCGCACCGAGTTCCTGTTCATGAACCGCGACGACGTGCCCGACGAGGACACACAGGCCGAGGCCTATGGCCAGATCGTCGAGGCGATGCAGGGCGATCCGGTGACCATCCGCGTGCTCGACTGGGGCGGAGAGAAGCAGATCGAGAGCCTGGTCGCGCAGGGCTGGGTGCCGGGCTCGGGCGGCGAGAACCCGGCGCTGGGCGTGCGCGGCCTGCGCCTGCTGCTGAAGGAGCACGAGCTGTTCGAGACGCAGCTTGCCGCCATCCTGCGCGCCGCCATGCGCGGGCCGGTCAAGCTGCTGCTGCCGATGGTCACCACGCCGGCGGAGGTGCGCGCGGCGCGCGAGATCTACGAGCGCGTCGCGCGGCGGCTGAAGCGGCGCGGGCTCGATCTGCCCGACCCGCTGCCGCCGCTCGGCATCATGGTCGAGACGCCTGGCGCGGCGCTGGCCGCCGACAGCCTCGCGCTCGAGGCCGATTTCTTCGCGATCGGCACGAACGATCTCGCGATGTACACGCTCGCGGTCGATCGCGCCGAGAGCGAGGCGGCGCACCTCTACGATCCGCTGCACCCGGCCGTGCTGCGGCTGATGCAGTTCGCGACCGAAGCGGCACTGCGCATGCGGATGCCCGTTTCGGTGTGCGGCGAGATCGCGGGTGATCCGCGGCTGACGCCGCTGCTGCTGGGACTGGGCATCCGGTCGCTGTCGATGTCCTCGGGCGCGGTGCCGCGCGTGAAGCAGGCGGTGCGCTCGGTCGCGATCGACGACTGCGCGCGCTTCGCGCGCACGGTGATGGAGCAGTCCGACCCGGCGCGCATCGCCGAACTGGTCGCTGCGTTCCGGCAGAAGACCGACCCCTGAGGAGACCGATGCCTAGCACCCCGCTCGATTCCGCGCTGTTCCGTGACATGTTCGGCACGGCGGCGATGCGCGCGGTGTTCGCCGATCAGGCGCTGGTGGGCCGCTATCTCGAGGTCGAGGCGGCGCTTGCGCGCGCCGAGGCGAAGCTCGGCGTGATCCCGGCGGAGGCCGCGGGCGCGATCGAGGCGGCCGCGCGCACGATCGCCATCGACTGGGACCGGCTCCGCCACGAGACCGAGACGGTCGGCTATCCGATCATCGCACTGGTGCACCAGCTCGCGGAGGCCGCCGGCGAGGCCGGGCGCTACGTGCACTGGGGCGCGACGACGCAGGACATCATGGATACCGCGACGGTGCTGCAACTGCGCGCGGCGCTTGATCTCGTCATGGCGGATGTCGAGGCGCTGCGCGGAATCCTCGCCGGGCTCGCGCGGACGCATCGCGACACGCCGATGGCGGGGCGGACGCATCTGCAGCAGGCCCTGCCGGTCACGTTCGGCTACAAGGCGGCGGTTTGGCTGTCGATGCTCGATCGCCATGCAGAACGGCTGACCCAGCTCCGCCCGCGCGTCGAGATGGGCCAGTTCGCCGGAGCTGCCGGAACGCTGGCTTCGCTCGGCGATCGGGGCTTCGCGGTGCAGGCGGCATTCTGCGCCGAACTCGGCCTCGGCGTGCCGCCGATCACCTGGCATGTCGCGCGCGACGGCATCGCCGAGGCCGTCTGCCTGCTCGGGCTCATCACCGGCTCGCTCGCCAAGATCGCGACCGACGTGATGCTGATGATGGCGACCGAGTTCGGAGGCGAGGTGATGGAGCCCTTCGTGAAGGGGCGCGGCGCCTCCTCGACCATGCCGCAGAAGCGCAACCCGATCTCCTGCGAGGTTATCCTCGCGACGTCGAAGGCGGTGCGGCAGCAGGTGGGGCTGGCACTCGATGCCATCCTCGCCGATTTCGAGCGCGCAACGGGGCCGTGGCATCTCGAATGGCTCGCCGTGCCCGAGGCGTTCATCCTTTCGGCCGGCTGCCTCGCCCAGGCGCGTTTCATGCTCGCGGGGCTGGAGGTGCATCCTGACCGGATGCGCGCGAATCTCGCTCTCTCGCGCGGGCTGATCGTCGCCGAGGCGGTCATGATGGCGGCGGCCCCGGCGCTCGGCCGGCAGCGCGCGCACGATGTCGTCTACGAAGCGTGCCGTGCGGCGCTCGCGCGCGACGTGCCGCTCGCCGAGGCGCTGGCGGCGTTTCCCGAGCTCGTCGACGCGCTCGGCGGAACGGATGCCGTGGCCGCGTGCTGCGACCCCGCCAATTATCTTGGCCTCGCGCCGGCGATGGTGGACCGGCTGCTGGCGGGGCACGGCTGAGCGTGGGGCGCCACTGCGCCGGCAGGCGTGCCGCCGCCATGCATACCGGCGCCTGTCGGCCCTGACCGGGGGGGGGGGGACCGGCGCTGCACTGGTCTTCCGCCCGGCCTCGTGCTAGGCGGCAGCGCATTCCCCGGAAGGACACCCCCGCCATGCCCGAGAGCCCGATGCCGCACGCCGATTACGTTGTCCGCGACCTCGCCCTGGCCGACTGGGGCCGCAAGGAGATCGCGATCGCCGAGACCGAGATGCCCGGGCTGATGGCGATCCGCGCCGAATACGGGCCCAGGCAGCCGCTCAAGGGCGCGCGCATAGCCGGCTGCCTGCATATGACGATCCAGACCGCCGTCCTGATCGAGACCCTGAAGGTGCTGGGCGCGGACGTCCGCTGGTCGTCCTGCAACATCTTCTCGACCCAGGACCACGCCGCGGCCGCGATCGCTGCCGGCGGTACGCCGGTGTTCGCGGTGAAGGGCGAGACGCTGGCCGAGTACTGGGACTATGTGCGCCGCACGCTGAGCTGGGGCGACGGCGGCACGCCGAACCTTCTTCTCGATGACGGCGGCGACATGACGCTGCTCGTGCATTACGGGCTGCGTGCGGAGCAGGGCGACGTCGCGTTCCTCGACAAGCCCGGCAACGAGGAGGAGGAGATCTTCTTCGCGCTGATCAGGGACACGCTGGAGACCCGGCCCGGGTGGTTCGCCAAGCTCGCCGCGGCGATCCGCGGTGTCAGCGAGGAGACCACCACGGGCGTGCATCGCCTGTATCAGATGGAGAAGGAGGGGCGGCTGCTCTTCCCCGCCATCAACGTCAACGACAGCGTCACCAAGTCGAAGTTCGACAACCTCTACGGCTGCCGCGAAAGCCTGGTGGACGGCATCCGCCGTGGCACCGACGTGATGATGGCCGGCAAGGTGGCGATGGTCTGCGGGTTCGGCGATGTCGGCAAGGGCTCGGCGGCGTCGCTGCGCAACGCCGGTTGCCGCGTGATGGTGAGCGAGGTCGATCCGATCTGCGCGCTCCAGGCGGCGATGGAGGGCTACGAGGTGACGACGATGGAGGACGCCGCGCCGCGCGCGGACATCTTCGTCACCGCCACCGGCAACGTCGACGTCATCACCGTCGAGCACATGCGGGCGATGAAGGACCGGGCGATTGTCTGCAATATCGGCCATTTCGATTCCGAGATCCAGGTCGCGGCGCTGAAGAATTTCCGCTGGCACAACGTCAAGCCGCAGGTGGACGAGATCGAGTTCCCCGACGGGAAGCGGATCATCCTGCTGTCGGAGGGGCGGCTGGTGAATCTCGGCAACGCGACCGGCCACCCGTCCTTCGTGATGTCGTCGTCGTTCTCGAACCAGACGCTGGCGCAGATCGAGCTCTGGACCAATCCGGGCAAGTACCAGAAGAAGGTCTATGTGCTGCCCAAGGCGCTGGACGAGAAGGTGGCGGCGCTGCACCTCGCCAAGCTGGGCGCGAAGCTGACGACACTGAGCGCGAAGCAGTCCGCGTATATCGGCGTGCCGCAGGCGGGGCCGTTCAAGCCCGAGACCTACCGCTACTGACGTGCGCCGCGTCGCGATCGTCACCGCGGCGGGGCGGGGGATCGGCGCGGGCATCGCGTGCCGGCTTGCCGCCGACGGCTACGCGCTGGGGCTGCTCTCGCCGGGGGAAGGCGTTGGGGCGCTCGCCGAGCAACTCGGGAGTGTCGCGGTGCGCGGCTCGGTTACCGAGCCCGACGATCTTGCGCGCCTGATCGGAACGACCGTCGCGCGGTTCGGCCGGCTCGACGCGGCGGTGGTGAATGTTGGTCATCCCCCCAAGGGCGCGCTGCTCGACCTCACCGATGCCGACTGGGAAGCCGGGTTCGCGATGGCCTTCATGCCGCTGGTGCGGATCGCGCGGCTGGTTACACCGCATCTGCGCCGGGCCGGCGGCGGATCGGTGGTGGCGATCAGCTCCTACGCGGCCTTCGAGCCCGAGCCCGATTTCCCGATGAGCACCTTGCGCGCGGCCCTCTCGGCCTATGTGAAGCTCTATGCCGATCTGCACGCGGCCGAGGGCATCCGCATGAACGCGGTGCTGCCCGGCTTCACCGCCTCGCTGCCGGAGAAGGAGGCGCGCCGCGCGCGCATCCCGATGGGGCGCTACGCGCGCGTTGAGGAGATCGCCGCCGCGGTCGCGTTCCTGCTGTCGCCAGAGGCCTCGTACATCACCGGCCAGAGCCTGCGCGTGGACGGCGGCGTGGCGCGTTCGGTCTGAGCCCCGTGCAGAGCCTCGCCACCGGCGTCGGGCTGTTCGCGACCGCGCTGCTGTTCGGCGGAATGGTGTTCTTCGCCTTCATCGTTGCGCCGAACGTGTTCCGCGCGCTCGGGCCGCAACACGCGGGTGCATTCCTGCGGCGGCTGTTTCCCGTCTACTACGTGTTCGGCGCAGGCATGGCGGGAGCGGCGGCGATCGCGCTCCTCCCGGTGGCGTGGGAAGCCGCGCTGGTGATGGCGGTGGTTGCGTCGGGCTTCGTGTTCTCGCGCCAGGGGCTGATGCCCCGCATCAATGCCTACCGGGACGCGGAGCTTGCGGGCGAGGCCTCGGCGAAGCAGCCCTTCGCCCGGCTGCACCGCCTGTCGGTCGTGATCAATCTGGCGCAGATGGTCCTGGTCGCGCTGGTGCTGGTGGGTTTCGCCGGCCGCGCCTGGTAGCGGCTTCCGCGCCGAAGGGGGTTCGGCTAAGTCTTGGCCCCAGGCGGGCAGCAAGCCCGCATCCGTTCCTCAGGGAGGCCCATTCCCATGAAGCGTCGTACCCTTTTCGCAGCCGGCGCGGCCGCGACCACGCTCGCCACGCCCGCGATCGCGCAGGGCCGCATCCAGTGGCGCATGGTGACGTCCTGGCCGCGCGGGTTCCCCGGCCTTGGCGTCGGCGCCGAGCGGATCGCGCGTCGCATCGGCGAGATGTCGGGCGGGCGGTTCACCGTCCAGGTCTTTGCCGCCGGCCAGCTCGTCCCGCCGCTCGGCGTGTTCGATGCGGTGACGCAGGGTGGGGCGGAGATGATGCACACCGCCGCCTATTACTGGCAGAACCGCAATCGCGGTCTGAACTTCTTCACCGGCGTGCCGATGGGCATGACCTCGAAGGAGCTGCGCGCCTGGATCCGCAACATGGGCGGGCAGGAGATCTGGGACGAGATCTACGCCCAGTTCAACCTGAAGGGGTTCATGGCGGCCGACACCGGGGTGCAGGGTGCGGGCTGGTTCCGGCGCGAGATCAACACCGTCGATGACATCCGCGGCCTGAAGTTCCGTACGCCCGGCCTGGGCGGCGAGTGCTGGCGGCGGATCGGCGCGGCGGTGGTGAATCTCGGCGCTGGCGAGATCCTGCCCAACCTCCAGTCCGGAGCGCTCGATGCCGCGGAGTTCGTCGGCCCCGTCACCGACCTCGCGCTCGGTTTCCATCAGGCGGCGAAGTTCTACTACTGGCCGTCGGTGATCGAGCCCGGCCTCGCCGCCGAGTGCTCGGTGGACAAGCGCAAATACGATGCGCTGCCGACCGACTTCAAGCGCATTCTCGAGGTCGCGATCCAGGCCGACTACGATCAGGTCGCGGCGGATTTCGAGTCCCTGAACATTCCGGCGATGCAGCGGCTGGTGACCGAGTTCGGGGTGCAGGTGAAGATGCTGCCCGACGCGATCGCGGTCGCGCTGGGCAACGCGGCGGGAGAGATCCTGACCGAGCTGCGCGACGCCGGCGATCCGCTGACCAAGAAGACGGTGGAAAGCTTCGTCAAGGCGCGTGCTGCGCTGATGGCGCAGTCGGCGATCACCGATGATGCCTACGCGCGGATGCGCAGGCTCGACTACAAGTATCTCTGACCGGCTGCTCCGGGTGGCGATGGCCCCTGGTCCGCGGTGGTGGAGGGGGGTGTGGG
>CALKJX010000306.1 GCA_937995555.1 uncultured Elioraea sp. | reverse complement strand
GCGCGGCGGGCCGTTCCGCTCGATCGCCGACTTCGCGGCGCGGATCGATCCGCGCAACCTGAACCGGATGCAGATCGAGTATCTCGCGCATGCCGGCGCCTTCGACAGCATCGAGCCGAACCGGCGCCGCATCGCCGAGGGTGCCGAGGCGATCATCCGCCGCGCCGCCGCGATGGCGGAGGACCGCGCGAGCCATCAGATCGGCCTGTTCGGAGCCAACGGGCCAGAGCCGCTGCGGCTGCCGGAGGTGCCCGACTGGACGGTCATGGACCGGCTCGCGCACGAGGCCGAGGCGGTCGGGTTCCACCTGACCAGGCATCCGCTCGACGCCTATGCGGTCGCGCTGCGGCGGCTCGGCGTGGTGCGCGCCGCCGCGATCGCCCAGCGTGTCGGTGCCGGCGCGGGCCGTATCAAGCTCGCGGGGTCCGTGGTGGCCGCGAAGGAGCGCCCGACCCGCACCGGCTCGAAGATGTGCTGGCTCCGGATGTCGGACGCCTCGGGCAGCTTCGAGGTGACGCTGTTCAGCGAGGTGCTGAGCCGCGTGCGCCCGCTGCTGGTCGCGGGCGAACGGCTGCTCGTCACCGCCGATGCGCGCGCCGAGGGCGAGACGGTGCGGCTGACCGCGGTCGAGGTAGAGAAGCTCGATCCCGCGGTGGCGGCTGCCGGCACCGGTCTGAAGGCGTGGCTCGCCGACGCGGCGGCGATCGCGCCGATCAAGGTGATGCTGAGCGAGGCCGGGCGGGGCAGGGGACGCGTGATCCTGGCGCCGCGCCTCGAGAACGGCCAGGAGATCGAGGTCGCGTTGCCGGGTGGCTTCGCGATCTCGCCGGCGCTGGTGCCGGCGGTCGCCGCGCTGCCAGGTGTGCTGCGGGTCGAGGAGGTGTAGCGGCCGTCAGCGGGCGCGGGCGAGTACCCCGTCGGCCCAGGCCTCCAGGTCGCGCGCGGAGCGGTTCACGCTGCCGACCTGCCGATGCAGGGCGCCCAGTCGGGTCGAGAGTCCGACCGCGCCGCCCTCCAGCGCGTGCACCGCGGCGCCGAGTTCGCCGAGCGTGGCGCGGAACACGGCCATGGCCTCGCGCTGCTCGGCGAGTGCGGCCTCGAGCGAGGCGAGGGCTGCCGCCAGACGTTCCTGGTCACGCACGGGCTGACGCACGCGCTCCATCGGAAATGGAATGACCTGTCCCGTGTCGTCCTTGCCCATGACCCAATCCCCTGCGACGTCCTGGTGGTTAATGAGACGTTAAAGCGGGGAGACAAATCAATCCCCGCGTGTGTATGCAGGAGGGTCACCCGAACAGCAGCCCCATCAGCACGGCCGACAGGATCACCACCACGGCCAGGGTGAGCAGGCGGCGCAGCCACAGATAGCGCCCCGGCACCAGCCCCTCGCGCGCGCCGCTCTCCTCTGCCGCCCAGACGCCGAGGAAGCCCGCGATCAGCACGGTCAGCCCCGCCCAGGCCGGCAGCAGCAGTGCGGCCCAGCCGATCAGCGCCGGCGCCACGCCGAGGGTGAGGCGCGTACGTGCATGCCGGGTCTCGGCCTCGGCGGTGCCGGCGAGCGCCAAGCCCCAATGCACGGCGCCGAGGAAGCCGAGGATCACCGCGCCATAGGCGATCAGCGCGACGAGCGCGAAACCCCGCCAGCCCTCCGGGCCGATGAACGCGCCCGCCGCGCAGGCGGCGAACGGGATCAGCCCGCCGAGCCCGAGCCAGAAGGCAGGGTAGGGCAGCCCGCGCGCCATCAGCCCGAGACCGCGGCGATGCGGGCGAGCGTCTCCTCGCGGCCGAGCGCAGCGGCGACGTCGAACACCGGCGGCGAGGTGGTCGAGCCTGTCAGCGCCGCGCGCAAGGGCATGGCGAGATCCTTCAGTTTCATCGCCTTGGCCTCCGCGTGGGCGCGCGTGGCGGCTTCCAGCGCCGCCGGCTCCCACGCGACGCCGTTCCACGACGCGGCCAGCTCGCGCAGCGCGATCCGCGCCTCCGGGGTCAGGAGGCCCTCGGCCTTGGGCTCCATCGGCAGCGGCACGGTCCGCGCCAGGAATGCCGCAGCATCCGTCAGGTCTTCGAGCGTGCGCGCGCGCTCCTTGAGTCCCGCCATGAGTTTGGCGATCCGTTCGGCAGTGATCGCGCCGACCGCACCCTCGGTCCGGCGCGCGAGCCGTTCCAGCACCAGCCTGGTCAGCCGCTCGTCGTCGGCACGCCGCAGCCAGATCCCGTTGAGATGCGCGAGCTTCTGGTAGTCGAAGCGTGCGGCGGCGCGACCGACATCGGCGAGATCGAAGATGCGCGCCGCCTCGTCCATCGCGATCACCTCGATGTCGCCATGGCCCCAGCCGAGCCGCAGCAGGTAGTTCGCCACCGCCTCAGGCAGATACCCCTGGTCGCGGAAGTCGAGCACCGACACCGCGCCGTGGCGCTTGGACAGCTTCGCGCCATCCTGGCCATGGATCAGCGGGATGTGCGCGAACGCCGGCCGCGCCCAGCCCATCGCGTCATAGACCTGGCACTGGCGGAAGGTGTTGGTCAGGTGATCGTCACCGCGGATCACATGCGTGATGCCCATGTCGTGATCGTCCACCACCACGGCATGCAGATAGGTCGGCCGTCCGTCCGAGCGCAGGATGATCATGTCATCGAGCTCGGCATTGGCGACCCGCACCGTGCCCTGGACGAGATCCTCGACCACCGTTTCGCCCTGGCGCGGCGCCTTGAGCCGGATCGCGCCCGGCACACCCGGCGGGGCGTCGGCCGGGTCGCGGTCGCGCCAAGCGCCGTCGTAGCGGGGCGGCCGGCCCTCGGCGATCGCACGCTCGCGCATGGCCTGGAGCTCCTCGGGCGTCTCGTAGGCGTAGTAGGCACGCCCCATGGCGACCAGTTGGCGTGCGACCTCGGCGTGGCGCTCCTGGCGCGCGCGCTGCGACACGGGCGGTTCGTCGGGTGGGATGCCGAGCCAAGTGAGGCTCTCGATGATCTGCTCGACCGCGCCCGGCACCTCGCGCGCCGTGTCGGTGTCCTCGATGCGCAGCAGATAGCGCCCGTCATGACGGCGCGCGAACAGCCAGTTGTAGAGCGCAGTGCGCGCGCCGCCGATGTGCAGGAAGCCGGTGGGCGAGGGGGCGAAGCGGGTGACGACGGACATCGGAACTCCTCCGAGCGCGGTCGCTTAGCACGCGGCCCGGGTGGCTGTAGAGTGCGCGTCATGGTTGCGGGCGCATGAGCACCGTCGCGCTTGCCCGGTTCGGTGCGTTCGACCGGGCCGGCTGGCGCGACCCGGTCTCGGCCCTCGGGGCGCTCATGGCCGCGGAGCGCGCGCGGCTGTTCCTGTGGCTGCCCGTCGGGATGGCGGGGGGAGTGGCCTGGTACTTCGCCCTCGCTGCCGAGCCACCCGTCTGGGCGGGCCTGGTCGCGCTGGCCTTCGGGCTCGGCACGATCGCGCTCGCCCGCCGGGCCCCGCTCGCGCTGCCGGTCGC
>CALKJX010000305.1 GCA_937995555.1 uncultured Elioraea sp. | reverse complement strand
CCGAGCCGCGGCCAACCGCAGCCCATCACCAGTTTCCACCACCAGCGCGGACGTGACCCTGCGGCACCATCACGGACGCCCCCCGCATCCCCCCTTCTTCGCGGCTGCGAAATGCGGTTAGACTGGCCCATGGACCAAACTGTCGGCGGGCCTCCCTTCGTCGCCGGACGGGGCAGGGCGGCCCCGCCGGCGGATGCCGACACGCTCGCCGCCGAGCTCGCCGCCCTGCCCCGCAATGGCGCGAATCCGCCGCGCGACGAGGCGCTGGCGTTGTTCCGCCGGCATCTCGGCCGCGTCCAGGCCGACACCAAGGCGCGGTTCGAGGCGGGACTCTCGGGCCTGGACGCGGCGCGCCTGCTCGCCGAGCGGATGGACGAGACGATCCGGCTGCTGCACCGCTGGACCACGCGGGTGGTCTATCCGCCCGGCGTCGAGTCCGCCGGCGAGGCGCTGGCGCTCGCCGCCACCGGCGGCTTCGGCCGCGGCGTTCTGGCCCCTTTCTCGGATCTCGACCTGCTGTTCCTGACACCCTGGAAGGAACCGCCACGCACCGAGCAGGTGGTGGAGTTCATGCTCTACTTCCTGTGGGACCTCGGGCTGAAGGTCGGACACGCGACGCGCGGCATCGACGAGTGCATCGCCCATGCGCGCAACGACCAGACCATCCGCACCTCGCTGATCGACGCGCGCTTCCTCGCCGGCGACCGCCCGGTGTTCGACCAGTTCACCGCGCGCTTCCGCGAGGACTGCGCGCGCCAGGGTGCAGCCGCGTTCTTCGCCGCCAAGCGCGCCGAGCGGGCCGAGCGACAGCGCAAGTACGGCGATTCCGCCTTCCTGCTCGAACCCAACGTGAAGGACGGCAAGGGCGGGCTGCGCGACCTGCAGACCTTGTTCTGGATGATGCGGCACACCAGCGGCATCGCCCGATTCGAGGACGCAGCCGACCCGGCACTGCCGGGCGGGCCGCTGATGACGGAGGGCGAGGTGCGCGCCTGGCGCAGGGCCGCCGAGTTCCTCTGGTCGGTGCGCTTCCACCTCCACTACACCACGGGTCGCGCCGAGGAGCGTCTCACCTTCGACCTCCAGCCGGTGATCGGCGCAGCCATGGGCTACACGCGCCACGGCGCGGTGCAGGGGGTGGAGCGCTTCATGAAGCCCTACTTCCGGACCGCGCGCGAAGTGCGCCGGCTGACGCTGACGATCGAGCCCGTGGTGGAACGGCGTGCGCTCGGCCAGCCCGCGCTCGCGCCGGAGGCGCCGCCCGCCCTCGCCGCGCGCGGCTTCGCGCTGGAAGCCGGCAAGCTGGTGCTCGCCCCCGGGCGCAGCTTCGCCGCCGAGCCGATCCTGCTGTTCCGCGTGCTGCAGGCCGCGCGCGACACCGGCCGCGAGCTGCATCCGCTGACGCTGCGCGCGCTGGTCCAGCAGGCGCGGGTTGCGGCCAGGCTGCGCGACGATCCGGAAGCGAACGCCGCCTTCCTCGACCTCGTCGCCTCGCCGAAGATGGACAGCGCGCAGTGGCTGAAGGTGATGAACCTCGCCGGGATTCTCGGCCGCTTCATTCCCGACTGGGCGCGCGTGGTCGGGCAGATGCAGTTCGACACCTACCACGCGTTCACCGTCGACGAGCACACGATCGAGGCGGTGCGCGTGCTCAACCAGCTCGAACAGGGCGAGCTCGCCGGCATCGCGCCGGTGGCGACCGCGCTGATCGGCCAGGTGCAGTCGCGCCGCGCGCTCTATGTCGCGATGCTGCTGCACGACGTCGCCAAGGGCCGCGGCGGCGATCATTCCGAGCTCGGTGCGGCCATCGCGCAGGACCTCGGGCCCCGGATCGGCCTGTCGGCCGAGGAGACCGAGACCGTCTCCTGGCTGGTGCTGCACCACCTTGTGCTGAGCCAGACCGCGTTCAAGCGCGACATCGACGATCCGAAGACGATCCTCGACCTCGCTGAACTGGTGCAGAGCCCCGAGCGGCTGCGGCTGCTGATGGCGCTGACGGTCGCCGACATGCGCGCGGTGTCGTCGAAGATCTGGAACAACTGGAAGGCGACGCTGCTGCGCGAGATCTACTGGCGCGTCGCCGAGGTGCTGGCGGGCGGGCTCAACGTGCCCGAACGCGACACGCGCGTGGCGCGCGCGAAGCAGGCCGCCGCCGCCGCGCTGGAGGCGGAGGGCTGGAGTTCGGCCGACCGCGAGGCGTTCCTGGCGCTCGGCTATCCGGCCTACTGGCTCGGCTTCGACCCGGAGACGCATCTGCGCCACGCGCGCCTGGTCCGCGACGCCGAGGCCGCCGCGCAGGCGCTCTCGATCAAGACCGTGGTGCTGGCCGAACGCGGCGTGACCGAGGTGACCGTCTATACCGCCGACCATCCCGGCCTGTTCAGCAAGATCGCGGGCGCGCTCGCGGTGGCCGGCGCCTCGATCGTGGACGCGCGCATCCACACCATGACCAACGGCATGGCGCTCGATACGTTCTGGATCCAGGATGCTGCCGGCGGGGCCTTCGATGCGCCGCACCGGATCGCGCGGATGAGCGTGCTGGTCGAGCAGGCGCTTTCGGGCCGACTGCGCATCGCGGAGGAGATCCGGAAGGCGCGTCCGCCCTTCCCCCGCACGCGCGCGATCCATGTGCCGCCACGTGTGGTGATCGACAACCACGCCTCGGCCACACATACGGTGGTGGAGGTGAATGGGCGCGACCGGCCGGGCCTGCTGCACGACGTCACCGCGGCGATGAGCGAGCAGGGCGTGCAGATCGCCTCCGCCCATGTCACCACCTACGGCGTGCGCGCGGTCGATGTGTTCTACGTGAAGGACGTGTTCGGCCTGAAGATCGAGAACGAGCGCAAGCTCGCGAGCCTGAAGGAGGCTCTGCTCGCCGCGCTCGACGCGCCAGGCGAGGCGTCCGGGGCGCATCCTGCGGCCGCCTGAGGGGCGGCGTTTCCACCCATGATCCGGAACGTTCTGACGGTCGGCGCCTGGACCGCGGTGAGCCGGGTGCTCGGCTTCATCCGCGACATCCTGATCGCCGCCGCGCTCGGCGCGGGTCCGGCGGCCGATGCCTTCTTCGTTGCGTTGAAGCTGCCCAACTTCTTCCGCCGCCTGTTCGGCGAGGGCGCGTTCTCGGCCGCCTTCGTGCCGCTGTTCGCCGGCAGCCTCGCCGCCGAGGGGCGTGAGCAGGCCCGCCGCGTCGCCGAGGGTGCGCTCGCGGTGCTGTGGACGACGCTCGCGCTGCTGACGCTTGCCGCGATCGTCTTCATGCCGCAGGCGATGACACTGCTCGCGCCGGGATTCCTCCGCGATCCGGAACGGTTCGCACTGGCCGTCGAACTGACGCGCATCACCTTCCCCTATCTGATGCTGGTCTGCCTGGTCGCGCTGTTCTCGGGCGTGCTGAACGGGCTCGATCGCTTCGCCGTCGCTGCGGCCGCGCCGCTGCTGTTCAATGTCGCGCTGATCGGCGGGCTTGCACTCGCGCCGCTCCTGGCACTGCCGGTCGCGCACGGGCTCGCCTGGGGCGTGGCGGCGGCGGGGATCCTGCAGTTCGTGCTGCTCGCCTGGGCGGTGGCCGCGGCCGGGATGCCGCTCCGCCTGCCTGTCCCGCGGCTCACGCCCGAAGTACGGCTGTTGCTCCGGCGGATGGGGCCGGGCGCGATCGGCGCCGGTGTCACGCAGATCAACCTGATGGTGGACGTGATCATCGCCTCGTTCCTGCCGCAGGGCTCGATCGCGTTCCTCTACTACGCCGACCGCGTGAACCAGCTGCCGCTCGGCGTGATCGGCACAGCCGTGGGCACCGCGCTGCTGCCCGCCCTTTCCCGCCAAGTGCGCGCGGGCGAGGGCTCGGCCGCGCTCGCGACGCAGAACCGCGCGATCGAGTTGGCGCTGCTTTTGACCGTGCCGGCTGCGGTCGGCCTCGCCATCGCGGCCTGGCCGATCGTGCATGTGCTGTTCGGCCGCGGCGCCTTCGCGCCCGCCGACGTCACCGCGACCGCGGCGGCACTCGCGGTCTATGCGGTGGGGCTTCCTGCCTATGTGCTGGTGAAGGTGTTCGCGCCCGGCTTCTTCGCCCGTGGCGACACGGCGAGTCCCGTGAAGGTGGCGATCGTGTGCGTGGTGCTGAACATCAGCCTCTGCCTCGCGCTGATCGGGCCGCTCGCGCATGTCGGCATCGCCCTGGCGACCGTCATCTCCGGTTGGGTGAACGCGCTCGCCCTCGGGGGATGGCTGTGGCGGCAGGGACGGCTCATGCCCGATGCGCGGCTGCGTGGCTTCCTGCCGCGGCTGGTCGCAGCGGCAGCGATCATGGGCATCACGATTCGGGCCACGCAGCACTTCGCGTTCGACACGCTCTTCCGCACCCAGGGCTATCGCTGGGGCGCGCTCGGCACGCTGATCGCGCTGGCGGCGGGCGTGTTCGGCGCAACCGCGCTTGCCCTGCGCGTGGCGGACATCGCCGAGCTGCGCCGGTATCTGCGCCGGCGGGCTTGACCGCGGCCCGATCTCGCCCGATCACGCCGCCCCCGATCCCCTCCACAAGGACCGATCCATGACCGCCTCGCTTCCGCGCATCTTCTCCGGCGTGCAGCCGACCGGCAACCTGCACCTGGGCAACTATCTCGGCGCGCTGCGCAACTGGGTGAAGCTGCAGCACGACCACGAGTGCCTGTTCTGCGTCGTCGACATGCACGCGATCACCGTCCGGCAGGAGCCCGCCGAACTGCATCGCGCGACGCTGGAGGTCGCGGCCGCGATGGTCGCCTGCGGCATCGATGCCGAGAAGCACATCGTGTTCAACCAGTCCGCCGTGCCGGGCCACGCGCAGCTCGCCTGGATCTTCAACTGCGTGGCGCGGATCGGCTGGCTGAACCGCATGACGCAGTTCAAGGAGAAGGCCGGCAAGGACCGCGAGAACGCCTCTGTCGGGCTCTACGCCTATCCGAACCTGATGGCCGCCGATGTGCTGCTCTACAAGGCCACGCGCGTGCCGGTGGGCGAGGACCAGAAGCAGCATCTCGAACTCGCCAACGACATCGCGCAGAAGTTCAACCACGATTTCGGCCGCTCGGTGTTCCCGATGATCGAGCCGCTGATCCTCGGCCCCGCCGCTCGGGTGATGTCGTTGCGGGATGGCACCAAGAAGATGAGCAAGTCGGACGCCTCCGACCAGTCGCGCATCAACTTGACCGACGATGCGGATGCGATCGCGCTGAAGGTGCGCCGGGCGAAGACCGACCCCGAGCCGCTGCCCTCCGAGGAGGCGGGGCTGGACGGCCGGCCTGAGGCGCGCAATCTCGTCGGCATCTATGCGGCGCTGACCGACATGCATCACGCCGCGGTGCTGGCCGAGCATGGCGGCAAGCCGTTCAGCGCCTTCAAGGCTGCGCTGACCGACCTGCTGGTCGCAAGCCTCAGCCCGATCGCGGCCGAGATGCGAAGGCTGGTCGGCGATCCCGGCGCGGTCGAGGCGATCCTCCGCCGCGGTGCCGAACGCGCCCGCGCGCTCGCCGCACCTGTGCTGGCGGAGGTCGAGGAGACGGTCGGGTTCGTCCGAGTCTGATTGCCGAGAACGAACGCGGGCGGCGGCTCAGTCCGGCGTGATGTTGTTCTCGCGGATCACCTGCGCCCAGCGGTCGATCTCGGCGTTGAGGAACCGCTCGAGGGTCTCGGGGTCGGAGATGCGCAGGTCCATGCCGAGGCCGGTGAGGCGCTCGCGCGTCTGGGGCTGGCCGATCGCGTCCACCAGCGCCGCGTGCATGCGCGCCTGCATCGGCTTCGGCGTGCGCGCGGGCATCAGGATGCCCCACCAGGCATAGGCCTCGAACCCCTCGAAGCCGAGTTCGCGCATGGTCGGCGTGTTCGGCAGGCCGGGATGGCGCTCCGCACCGGTGATCGCGAGCGGCCGGATCGTGCCGGCATCGAGCTGTGGCCGCAGCACGACGATCGTCGCCATCGCCAGCGGCACGTTGCCGGCCGCCGCGTCCTGCACCAGCGGGCCGCCGCCACGATAGGGCACGTGCGTCATCGCGAACCCGCCGAGTTTCTGCAGTTGCGTCATCGCCAGATGCGCGAGGCTGCCGTTGCCGATCGTCCCGTAGGGCGGCTCCTTGCCCGCCTGCTTGCCTTCGGCGATCACCTGGCGGAAGTCGGTATAGGCGGTTGAGCGATGCGCGGTGACCACCATCGCATTGGTGCCGACCAGCATCAGCGGCGCGAGATCGCGCCTGGTGTCGAAGGGCAGGTTCGGGATCAGCGTGGGGTTGGTCGCGTGCGTGTCGAACACGAACAGCACGGTGCAACCGTCGCCGGGTGCCGCCGCCGCTGCCGCGGTGCCGATCGAGCCGGCGGCCCCGCCGCGGTTCTCGACCACGATGGTGCGGCCGAGCAGCTCGCTCATGCGCGGCTGGATCAGCCGCGCGAGCGCGTCGGTGCTGCCGCCGGGCGGGAACGGGACCATGAAGCGGATCGTGCGCTCGGGGCAGATGTCGCCCTGGGCGAGCGCGGGTCCGGCAGCCAGCATCGCGGCCCAGATCGCCGCAGCAAATCGCAGACGCATGAATGGTCCTCCCTGTCGTGTCGCGGCGAGCGCACCACGCGTCGGCGGAGCCGTCAACGGCACGGCCACCGCGGCGCACGCGGGGGACGTTCCCGCCCCCGGCGATCGGCGTTCCTTCGGCGCGCGGCCGCGAAACCAGTCCTGCGCGCGATCCCTTCCGCGACACGGTCAAGCCTCGGCGCGGAACGGATCAGTCCTTCGCCGGCGGCACCATCCGCCCGAGATTGCGTCCGCCGAAGATGTGCACATGGAAATGCGGCACCTCCTGGTGCCCGTGCACGCCCATGTTGGTCAGCACGCGATAGCCGGACGCCTCAAGCGACAGGTCCTTCGCGACCTTGCCGACCGCGCGCCAGAACCCGGCGATCTCGGCATCCGAGGCGTTGGCCGAGAAATCCGCCATCGACACGTAGTGTCCCTTCGGAACGACCAGCACATGCACCGGCGCCTGCGGGTTGATGTCGTGGAAGGCGAGGGCGACGTCGTCCTCATAGACCTTCCTGCACGGGATTTCGCCGCGCAGGATGCGCGCGAAGATGTTCGAGGGATCATAGGGCGGCAGACCACTGACAGGCATCGCGAGGCTCCGGCGGATCGACGGAGCGATTCGCCTACCACACCTTCCTGGTGCCTGGCAGCCGGCGCAGCGCGGGCTGGGCGCGCGCCGCCTTCTCGGCGATGCCGCTGACACCCTGGCGCCGTTCCAGTTCGGCCCAGACCGTCTCGGGGCGGACGCCGGCATCCACCCACACCACCATGAGGTGGTAGAGCAGATCGGCGCTCTCGGCGATCACCCCGTCGCGGTTGCCGCGCGTCGCCTCGATCACCGCCTCGACCGCCTCCTCGCCGAGCTTCTGCGCCACCTTCGCGGTGCCGCGCGAGAGCAGCCGAGCGGAATGCGAGAGCGCGGGGTCCGCCCTCTTGCGCGACTCGACCGTGGCGTAGAGCCGATCGAGGATCGTCGCGTCGAGGGCGCCCGGCGCGGCAGGCTTCTTCAGATCCTTGGCGGTCTTGCCCATCGTCGCCTCACGCCGCCAATGCCGGAACGGGACGAACCGGCAGCCCCGCGGCCGCCAGCGCCGCCTTCGCCTCGGCGATCGTGAAGGTGCCGAAGTGGAACACGCTCGCCGCCAGCAGGCCGGTTGCTCCCGCGCGCGCGCCGTCGACGAAGTGTTGGAGCCGGCCGACGCCGCCCGAGGCGATCACCGGCACGGCCACGGCCTCAGCGACCGTGCGGGTGAGTTCGAGATCGAACCCCTCGCCGGTGCCGTCGCGGTCCATGCTGGTGAGCAGGATCTCGCCGGCGCCGCGTTCGGCCGCCTCGCGCGCCCAGCCGATCGCGTCCCGCCCGGTGGCGCGCCGTCCGCCATGGGTGAACACCTCCCAGTGGCCGGGCGCGGCGCGCTTGGCGTCGATCGCCACCACGATGCACTGACTGCCGAACTTCTGCGCCGCCTCGTTGATCAACTCCGGGCGCGCGACCGCGGCCGAGTTCATCGACGCCTTGTCGGCGCCGGCCAGCAGCAGCCGGCGGATGTCCTCGACCGAACGGACGCCGCCGCCGACCGTGAGCGGCATGAACACGCATGCCGCGGTGCGCGCGACCACGTCCAGGATGGTGTCGCGGTTGTCCGAGGAGGCGGTGATGTCGAGGAAGGTGAGCTCGTCGGCACCGGCCGCGTCGTAGATGCGCGCCTGCTCGACGGGGTCGCCGGCGTCGCGCAGGTCGACGAAATTGACGCCCTTCACCACCCGTCCGTCCTTCACGTCGAGGCAGGGAATGATCCGGACCGTGAGCATCGACTCGGGCGACCCCGTCCTGTTCCGTCGCAACCGCGCCTTCTGCGCCTCAGGAGTCGGACGTGCAAACGAAAAATCGACGATGGTCGTGCGACCCGGAGGCAGGGCTGGGGACGGACCGGATGATACGGGCCGATTGTCGCATCCCTGGCCCGTCCCGGGCGCTCTCCCAGGAGAACGATCCGCACGCCGCGGCAGCCGCTTTGGGTTACGCTGGCGACACTTTCGCACGCAAGGAGACCAGGCGATGGATCAGGCGACCCTCTTGCTCGGTGCGCTCCGGGTGAAGGCGAAGTGCGCCGGGACGCGGCTCTCGACGGCGGCGGTCGAGAGCCTGGCGGACGCGATCGCCATCGAGCGGGCCGCACTGCCGGGGCTCATTGCCGAACTTCAGGCGGCCGGGCACGTGGCGCTGGTCTGGGGCGGGCTCGAATTGCGCGACGCGCCGCCGACCGGCGGGCGCACCGGCATCCGGACGGGCAGCGGACCGGAGATCGGCCCGACCATGACCGTCAGCACCGCCTTTCCCGTTGGCGGCCTCGCGGCCGTGCGCCAGGGTCTCGAAGCGATCGCGCCACGGCTGCAGGGCGTCGCCGCCGCGAGCGCGCGCGAGGCCCTGGCCGTGCTGGGCGCGCATCCCGCGCCCGACGCGCCGGAGGAGGCAAGGCGCGCCTGGGCCGCACGGCTGATGGACGCGCTGAACGAACTCGTGCACCGGGCGCCGGAGTCCGAGGCCGTGCTCGACCTGGCCGAGCGGGCGCAGCGCGTCCTGGGCGGGAGGTAAGCGGCTCGCGGCGCGGCGGCGACGCGCCCCTATCCCGTTCCGCGCGGCACCGGGGTAGGGTCGCGGCATGGACCGCGACATCACCATCTGCGAGGTCGGGCCCCGCGACGGGCTGCAGAACGCCAGGACCACCATGGCGACGGCCGACAAGCACCGCTGGATCGCCGCCCTCGCCGCCGCCGGGCTGCCCGAGATCGAGGTCGGCTCGTTCGTCCGGCCCGACCTCGTGCCCCAGCTCGCCGACACCGCCGAGGTGGTCGCCCGGGCCCTGACCCTCCCCGGCATCGTCGTCGTCGCGCTGGTGCCGAACGCCAAGGGCGCGGAACGCGCGATCGAGGCCGGCGCCCACAAGCTCACCGTGCCGGTCTCGGCCTCGCGCGCGCACAGCCTTGCCAACGTGCGCATGGAACCGCTCCAGGCGGTCGAGCAGGTGCGCCGGATCATCGAGCTCGCCCGCGCCGCCCCGCACCGCCCCGCGGTGGAGGTCGGCATCTCCACCGCCTTCGGCTGCTCGATGCAGGGCGAGGTGCCCGAGGATGACGTGATCCGCCTCGCCGAGGCGCTGGCCGCGGCGGGCGCGGACGACCTTTGCCTCTCCGACACGGTCGGCATGGCGAATCCGCGCCAGGTGAAACGGCTGATCGAGCGCACCCGCGCCGCCGTCGGCGACCGGCTGGGGGCGCTCCATCTGCACGACACGCGCGGCCGCGCGCTCGCCAACGCGCTCGCGGGCTGCGAGGCCGGCATCCGCGCCTTCGACGGCGCGCTCGCCGGTCTCGGCGGCTGCCCTTTCGCACCCGGCGCCTCCGGCAATGCCGCGACCGAGGACCTCGTCTGGATGTTCGAGGAGATGGGGCTTAGCTCCGGCGTCGATCTCGACGGTCTTTTGCGCGCGCGCGCGATCCTCGCCGAGGCGCTGCCGGGCGAGGCGCTGCACGGGCACCTGCACCAGGTCAAGCGCACCGCATGAGCGCGCCGCTGCCGCTCGGGGGCATCCGCGTCGTCGAGATGACCCACATGGTGATGGGCCCGACCTGCGGGCTGGTGCTCGCCGATCTGGGCGCCGACGTGATCAAGGTCGAGCCGCTGGAGGGCGACAACACGCGCAGGCTGGTGGGCGCCGGTGCCGGCTTCTTCCCGATCTCGAACCGCAACAAGCGTTCGATCGCGATCGACCTGAAGGATCCGCGTGGCCGCGACGCCATCCTGAAGCTCGTCTCGACCGCCGACGTGTTCAGCGAGAACTTCCGACCCGGCGCGCTCGACAGGCTCGGCTTCGGCTGGGACGCGCTGTCAGCGTTGAACCCGCGCCTGATCTATGTCTCGCACAAGGGGTTCCAGGACGGGCCCTATGCGCATCGCGTCGCGCTCGACGAGGTGGTGCAGATGATGGGTGGGCTCGCGTGGATGACCGGCCCGCCCGGCCAGCCGCTGCGCGCCGGGGCGTCGGTGAACGACATCATGGGCGGGATGTTCGGCGCGATCGGCGCTCTCGCCGCGCTGAACGAGCGCCATCGCACCGGACGCGGGCGGCACATCACCGCCTCGCTGTTCGAGAACACGGTGATGCTGGTGGCGCAGCACATGGCGCAGCACGCGATCACCGGCGAGCCACTGAAGCCGATGTCGGTGCGCGTCGCCGCCTGGGGCGTCTACGACATCATCGCCACCGCCGACGACGAAAAGGTGTTCGTCGGCGTCGTCACGGACACGCAATGGGCAGTGTTCTGCCGCGAATTCGGCTTCGCCGACCTCGCTGGTGATCCGCGCATCGCCACCAACACGGGGCGGGTGCAGAACCGCGACTGGCTGATCCCCGAACTCCAGAAGCGGCTCGGCGTGTTCGACGCGGCGACGCTGTCGGCGCGGTTCGAGGCGATGGGCCTGCCTTTCGCGCCGATCGCGCGGCCCGAGCAGCTGTTCGACGATCCGCACCTGAACGCGTCGGGCGGGCTGGTGCCGATCTCGCTGCCGGACGGGCGCAAGGCCAAGCTGCCGGCGCTGCCGATCGCGCTCGACGGCGAGCGCCCGGGCGTACGGCTCGACGCGCCGAAGGTGGGCGAGCACGGGCGCGCGGTGCTGGCCGAGGCCGGGCTCGGCGCGGACGAGATCGAGGCGCTGATCGCGGCCGGCGTGGTGCGGATCGGCGAGGGTTGGCGCTGATGTGGCACGCGCCGCCGCCGGTCGTGGGGACGCAGCTCTTCACCCGCCTGCCGGATCATTTTCGCCGCCCGGGCCGACGCAGCGCCTGGGGCGAGGCGAACAAGGGGATACCGGTCGACTCTTTCCTCGAAGGCCCGGCCTTTGACGACGAAGGCCGGCTTTGGGTCACCGACATCCCCTGGGGACGGATCTTTCGCATCTCCCCCGAGGGCGATTGGACGCTCGTGGTCGAATACGATGGCGAACCGAACGGTCTCGCCTTCTCGCCCGCGGGGGTGCTGCACATCGCGGACTATCGCAACGGCATCTTGCGGCTCGAGGAGTCGCCGGCGCGGATCGTGCCGGTGCTGGAGCGCCGCCGCTCCGAGCGCTTCAAGGGTCCGAACGACCTCTGCTTCGCCGCCGACGGCACACTCTATTTTACGGATCAAGGCCAGAGCGGGCTGCATGACCCGACCGGCCGCGTCTTCCGACTCTCGCCCGACGGGCGCCTGGAGTGCCTGATCGCCAACGCACCGTCGCCGAACGGGATCGCTCTCACCGCTGACGAATCGGCTCTCGTCGTCGCGATGACGCGCGACAACCGCATCTGGCGCGTGCCCCTGCCGGCCGAGGGCGGCACGGCCAAGGTGCACGCCTTCGTCACGCTGTCAGGCGGCACGTCGGGCCCTGACGGGCTTGCGTTCGATGCGGCGGACAATCTCGCGATCGCCCACGCCTCGCTCGGCATGGTCTGGCAGGTCGATCCTCACGGGCTGCCGCGGCGAGCGTTCCGCTCCTGCACCGGACGGACGACGACGAATCTGGCCTATGGCGGCCCCGATCTGCGCAGCCTCTTCATCACGGAAAGCGAAACCGGCACCATCCTGGTGGCCAGGACCGACACTCCCGGCCGACATCCGATCGCGCAACTCAGGAAAGGAGGCTTGTCATGATCTGGCGCATCGTGCTCGCCGCCGCACTGATGGCCGCTGCCGTCACGCCAGCCGCGGCATGGCCCGACCGGCCGCTGCGCATGGTCGTGCCCTACGCGGCCGGCGGCGCGACCGACGTGATCGCGCGCGTGATCGCCGAAGCCGCATCGGCGCGTCTGCCGCAGCGCATCGTTGTCGAGAATCGCACCGGCGCCGGGGGTGCGATCGGCGCGGGCACCGTCGCCCGCGCGACCGACGACCACACCGTCCTGTTCACGAATATCGGCTATGCCGCTCTGCCGGCCCTCTACGCCAGGCTCGATTTCGATCCGACCAGGGATCTGCGGGCGGTCACGATCGTCGCCGAGAGCCCGATGGTGCTGCTCGTCCCGCCCGACTCGCCACACCGCACAATCCAGGATTTCATCGCCGCGGCGAAACGCGAGCCCGGACGCCTCACCTATGGCAGCACGGGCGGCGGCGGCGCGTTGCAGCTCGTCTCGCTGCTTTTCATGCAGACGGCGGGGCTTGTCCTGACCGAAGTGCCCTATCGTGGCGGCGCGCCGGCGGCGACCGATCTCGCTGCCGGGCGGCTCGACATGCTTTATGACGCCGGCCTCACTGGCTTCGCGCTCGCGCGTGGTGGCCGCGCGCGCGCACTCCTGGTCTCCTCGGCGGAACGCAGCCCGGCGATGCCGGAAGTGCCGACCGTGGCGGAGATCGGCTTGAACGACGCCGTGTTCGTGGTCTGGCAGGCGGTTTTGGCGCCACGGACGATGCCTGACGCGTCGGTCACGACCTTGCACGCTGCGCTGATCCGGGCGCTGGCCGATGACGGGCTGCGCAAGCGGCTCGCCGAGCTTGGGGCGGAGCGGATCGTCGGCAACGATCCCCACCTCGCACAGGACTTCGTCGCCGCCGAGATCGACCGCTGGCGCCGCATTCTCGCCCGCGCCGGTGTCCAGCCGCAGTAGCGGCCACGGCGTCGCTCGGAGGCCGCGCGGCTCACAAGCCCCGGCGCGCCGCTTCGTCGCGCCGGTCCTGGTCCCGCACCAGCCAGTAGACGACGCCGAGTGCGAGGATCGCCGCCGCAAGCGCGAACATCTTCCCGGGCTCGGTCTCGTTCAGGTCGAGGATGATTACCTTGCGCACCACGGCAAGCATGGCGATCAGCACCACGACGCGCACCTGCACAACGCCGAAGCGCCGCTCGGTCGCGACCAGCAGCGACCGCTTGAACTCTAGCGCGATGATCACGGTGAAGATCGCGCCGAACACGGTCTGGAACACGACCGGATCGGTCGGATCGAACAGGTCCGGCCGTGCCGCCAGCGCCACCACGCGCAGCAGCAGGTTCCACAGCGCGGCGAGGATGATCGCGGCGATCAGGGTCGTCAGCACAAGAATGACGGCGTGCTCGAACTTCTCGTAGAGATCGAGGCGCCGCCAGAGCGTCCCGCCCGAGGGCGGCACCTTGTCGTCCATCATCGTCCCGCCTCCAGCACCACCTGCACGTCCATCCTCCGCCCGTCGCGCATCAGCGTCACCGTGACCTCAGCGCCGGGGGAGAGGCGGTCGAGCGCATTCAGGAGATCCGCCACGCGCACCACCGGTCGCCCGTCCACGGCGACGATCACATCGCCCGGCTCGAACGCCCCGTCGCCGCCGAGCCTGGCAGGGCGAAGTCCGGCACGCGCGGCCGGCGAGCCGCGCTCCACCTCGAGCACGAACACCCCCTCGATGCCGTAGCGCCGCGCCAGCGCGGCGTTGAGCTGATGCTCGACGCGGATCCCGAGAGCCGGGCGGACATACCGGCCGGTCGCGATGAGCTGCGGCACCACACGATTGACGGTATCGACCGGGACAGCGAAGCCGATACCCGCGGAGGCGCCGGAGGGGCTGAAGATCGCGGTGTTCACGCCGATCAGCCGACCCGCCGAGTCGAGCAGCGGCCCGCCCGAGTTGCCCGGATTGATCGCGGCGTCGGTCTGGATCAGCCCCTCGATCACGCCGCCGGCGTCGGTCGGCAATTCGCGGTTCAGCGCCGAGACGATGCCCGTGGTGAGCGTCCAGTCCAGCCCGAAGGGGTTGCCGATCGCGAACACCTTCTGGCCGACGCGCAGGTCGTGGCTCGTCCCCACCGGCAGCGGCGCCGGACGGTCGGCCCCGAGGCCGATCCGCAGCACCGCGAGGTCGTGTGCGGGGCTCGAGCCGACCAGGGTGGCGGCGAAGGCACGCCCGTCGGCGAGGCGCACCGTTGCGCCGCTGGCCCCCGCGACGACGTGATGGTTGGTGACGACGTGGCCGAGGCGGTCCCACACGAACCCCGACCCCGTTCCGCGTGGCACCTGCAAGGCATTGCGCGTCCAGGGATCGACCACGCGCTGGACGGTGGCGATGAACACCACCGAATCCCGCGCCGCCTCGAACAGCGCGATGGTCGCTTGTTCGTCGGCGGCGAGATCGCCGCGCGGGGTGACCGTGCGCGGCTCGGCCCGCGAGGCGATGAGCTCGATCTGCACCAGCGGGATCGCATGCCAGGCGGCCATCAGCACAAGCCCGGCCGCGGTTGCCGCGAGCAGCCGGGGCGCGAAACGGTCGTAGGATGGCATCGTCATCTCCTTGGGCCGACACGGCGCCGCACGGCACGTCCTCAGCCCGGCGGCCGTGCGGCGATGATCGGCGTCAGCACATCCGTGACGCCGGCGATCAGGATCTGCACCCCCACCGCGAGCAGCAGGAACGCAGCAAGCCGGCTCAGCACGCGCGAGCCGGTGTGGCCCAGCCAGGCGGCGATGCGCGGCGCGTAACGATAGGCCCCGAGGATGGTCGCCGCCATCGCGACTGCGGCGAGGCTCGCACCAGCAGCGAAGGCGAGCAGGCCGCGATCGAAGGGAGGCCGTGTCGCGCCGAGCGTGATGCAGACGGCGATCGTTCCGGGCCCCGTGGTGAACGGCAGCGTGAGCGGAAAGAAGGCCGCCTCGTCGCCGATCGCGCGCGAGGCCGCCTCGTCGCGCTTGCGCTCCTCGCGCTTCTCGGGCGCCGACAGCAGGTTGAACGCCCAGAGCGAGAGCACGAGCCCGCCGGCGATGCGCACCGCGGCGAGACTGATGCCGAAGAAGCCGAGGATGAAGGATCCGCCCCACATCGCCACCAGCATGACGATCAGGGAGTAGGTCGCGACCTTGCGGGCGAGCCGGGCGAGCGCGCGATCGTCGAGCCCGGCGGAGGCCTCGTTGAAGATGAACGCGCCGGCGATCGGATTCACGATCGAGAAGAGCGCCGGATAGACCAGCAGGAACGTCTCGAGGAGGGCGCCCGGGAGCATGCGTCAGGAGGCGGCCGGCACGAGGTCGCGCGCGATGCGGAGATCGCCGAGCGCCGGATCGGCGCCCTCCCCGATCAGCCGCTCGATCAGCGTGGCGAGCCGCGCGACGACGCTGCGGTCGCCCCGCGCCGCCTCGATCAGCGCGCGCAGCGCCCAGAGGCCCGCGCCGCGCGCGGCCGCGCGGTCCGCGATCGCCGCGGCCGACTCCGCGAGCGGCAGCCCGGCGGCCCGGCGCGCGACCAGCGCCAGCCGCGCGACCTCGGACGAGTAGAGCGCGACCCCGGTCGCCGCCGCGATCCGCTCCGCCTCCTCCAGCAGGCCGAGCGCCGCGTGCGGTCGCCCCTCCTCCAGCCGTGCTTCGGCGGCGAGGCCGAGCGCGTAGGGGACGAGCTGCAGCGCCCCGGTCGCGCGATAGGCCGCGACCGCAGCCTCGATCCGCTCAGCCCGCTCGGATGGTGCCGCCTCGATCGCGCCCGCTGCGATCACCGCGCACCAGGCGGACCAGTAGGGGAAGCCGTGCTGGGCGGCGATGCGCAGCACCTCCTCGGCGCGCTCAGCCGCGCGCATGCGGTCGCGCGCGATCAGCCGGCGCAGCCCGTCCACCGCCAGCACATGCGCGAGCGTGTGCGGATGCGCGAGGCGGCGCGCATGGGTCTCGGCCTCGGCGGCGCGGCTGTCGGAGGCGGCGAGATGTCCGCCGATCATCTGGCTCCAGGCGAGATGCGACAGCACGACGCCGGCCGGGTCCGATCCGTAGGCGAAGCGATGATGCTCGTGCCGCGCCGCGTCGTAGCGGGTCAGGACCTCGGTGTAGTGACGATCGGCCTCGGCGTGCTCGCCGCGCAGCAGATGCGCGAGCCCGAGCACGCGATGCACCTGGATCAGCCGATCCTCATCGCCTGCGATGGCGAGCATCCGTTGGCCGAGCGCGAGCGCGCGCGGGATGTCGCCGCGCACCATCGAGTAGGTGTTGAGTCCCCAGAGGGCGGCGAACATGGCCGGGTGATCGGCCTCGCCGATCGCCTCGAGGATCGTCACCGCCTCGGCATAGGCGGCCTCCAGCTCCGGCGCGGCATTGCCCTTCACCGCGAGCTCCTGCCCGCCGATGCGGATCAGGAGTTCGGCGCGACGCAGCGATTGCGGCCCGCCCGGCAGGCGCCGCACCAGCGCCTCCGCATGCCTCAGCAGCCGGAGCGCATCCGCGTTCGCCGACTGCGTGGCCGCGCGCTCGCCCGCCCGGGTCCACCAGGTGATCGCCTCGTCGATCTCGCCGGCGGCCTCCAGGTGCTGCGCCGGCAGTTCCGGCCGCGCCTCCACCAGCGGGCGGAACTCGGCGAGCAGCAGGCCGGCGACGCGCGCATGCACTGCGCGCCTTCGGGCCCGCAGCAGCGAGTGATAGGCGGCATCGCGCACCAGCGCGTGGCGGAAGCTGCGGGTCGCGCCCGAAGCCATGGTCTCGTGCACCAGCCCCGCCGCGACCAGCGTCTCCACGGCCTCGGCGACCGTGGGCTCGTCCATCTCCAGCACACGCGCGAGCAGCGGCACGGCGAATTCGCGCCCGATCACGGCCGCGACTTGCGCCACGGGGCGCGCCTCGCCGAGCGCATCGAGCCGGGCGAGCAGCGAGTCGTTCAGCGACGAGGCGCGACTGAGGATCTCCGCACCGCGGCCCTGGGCCTTCGCCTCGCGCCAGAGCTGCACCAGTTCCTCGGCGAACAGGGGGTTCCCTTCGGCGCGCTCGGCGATCAGGCCGCGCGCCTCGGCATCCAGCGCGCCATCCGGATCGAGGTTCGCGATCAGCCCCTCGATGGCGCTGCCGGGGAGTGGCGCGAGCGCCAGCATTCCGGCGCGGCCGAGCGCGGGCGGCGGCTCGAAGCCCTGCGTGCGCGCGGTCAGCACCAGCAACACCGGCAACCGGCGCGCCTCCACGGCGAGCGTGGCGATCACCCTGCGCGAGGCGTCATCGGCCCAGTGCGCGTCCTCGACCACCAGCGCCGCGGGCCGGCGGCTGCCGGACGCGCGCAGCAGCGCCAGCAGCGCGAGCGCCACCCGGCGCAGCCGCTCGGCGGCGCCGATCCCTGGCAGCGGGGGCACGGGCGCCTGCGCATCGATCAGCGGCCGGAGCAGCGACACCGCCTCCTCCTCGAGGCCGCTGTCATGCGCGACCGTCTCGAGCCGACGCGCCGGCTCCGCCGCACCGAGCACGGCACGCACCAGGTCGCTCACCGGCAGCAGCGGGTTGGTCGCGCCCTCGGGCTGGCAGAACGCGGCATGCCAGAGCCCGCCCGTCGCCGCGACGGTCCGACGCAGATGCCCGATCAGCGCCGACTTGCCGATGCCGGGCTCGCCCACCAGGGCGAGGCTACTGCCCTTGCCGGACGAGGCATCGCGCCAGCGCTGGTCCAGCAGCGCCTGCTCGTGCTCGCGGCCATAGAGCCTGTCGGCGCGCAGTGGTCGCGTGCGGCCGACGCCGAGGATCGGCCCGGCGACGCGGAACAGCGCGACGCGAGTCGCATGTCCCGGCGCGTCCATCTCGCCGGCCGGCCCGAAGGCGAACCGGTGCGCGGCGAGCGCCTGCACC
>CALKJX010000304.1 GCA_937995555.1 uncultured Elioraea sp. | reverse complement strand
ATGCGCGGGCGGCTCAGCGGCCGCTCCGCCCGCGTGGTGATCACCATGGGCATGCCGGTGCTCGCGTTCCGCTGGTGGTTCGGCGCCCACGGCCTGAAGGCGTTCGAGCGCAACATCCTGCGCTTCGTCGGCATCGCCCCGGTGCGCGAAAGCCTGTTCGGCATGGTCGAAGCCGTGGGAGACGCGAGGCGTGCGGGTTTGCTTGCGCGCATGCGCGCGCTCGGCGCCGCGGCACGGTGACGCCATGGCACGGCAGGAAACGGCGCCGTCGGGATGTCGGCCCATCGTCTGCGGCCTGACGATGCCGCCCGTCGGCACCGTCCCCGCTGCAGTCCCCGGCGCGTTGCAGGGCCGGCCATCGCGGACCGGCGTGGACGCAGTGGCGACATGCCAAGCCCGCATGCGCACGTCCCGGCGACCGGCTTTATCCTCCGCCAGGCGCAGCCATCGCGGAGGCTTGTAACGGCCGTGTCCACCGGCACGCGCGGCTCCCTTGGCCTGCTGGATCGCCTCCAGCCGGTGATCCTGATCGCCGCGATCGGCCTGGGCCTTGGCCTCGCCGCTACGACTCCCGGCTTCGCGGCCGGCCTGCGCTGGCTGGTTCCGGCAGGCGTGTTCGTGGTCATCTATCTTGTCATGCTCGGCGTGCGCGAGCGCGGATTGCTCGACGCCTTCACCCGGCTGCGGCCGACCGCGATCGCGCTGACGCTGAATTTCGTCGTCACACCGGTTCTGGCCAAGCTGCTCGGTTTCGTGTTCCTGCGCGACCAGCCCGATGTCTGGGTGGGTCTGATCCTCTATCTCGTGACGCCGTGCATCGGCTGGTATCTGGTCTTCACCGACCTTGCCGAGGGCGATGTCGAACTCGGCCTCAGCCTCCTGTTCTGGAACATCCTGCTCCAGATCAGCCTGCTGCCGCTCTACATGTGGGCGCTGGCCGGCCGGATCGTCACGATCGACATCGGCACGATCGCCGAGAGCGTGCTGGTGTTCCTCGTCCTTCCCTATGCTGCCGCGTTCGCGACCCGACGCGCGCTCGCGGCACGTGGTGCCGATGCCGGTGCGTGGACGGGCCTCGGCCTCGCCAAGACCGTTGTGCTGATGGTGGTGATCGCGGCGATGTTCGCGTCCCAGGGCGCGGTCCTGTTCGACAACCCGGGCGTGGTCTGGCGCATGATCGCGCCGGGTGCCGTCTTCTTCGCTCTCGCCTTCGCGCTCGCGTTGCTGTGCGGCCGCCTTGCCCGGCTGACCTATCCGGAAGTGGCGCTGCTGACGTTCACCACGACAGCGCGCAACTCCGAGGTGTCGCTCGCGCTTGCCGTCACCGCCTTCGCCAGTCCGCTGGTTGCGCTGACGGTCGTGATCGGCCCGGCGATCGAGCTGCCCGTGCTGATCCTGATCCTGCGCGCGCTGCGCTGGGTCAGGGCGCAGCGCTGGTACGCCGATCGGCGCCCCGCGTAGCCCGTCATGGCCCGCACCGCGCGTGTCCGGGGGCGACAGCGCGCTGGCCCCGAGCCCACCGATCCGGTGGTCAGGGCGGCCCAGAAGCGGCAGCGCGCCCGCCCACCGTCTCGATCACCCACCGCACGACCTAATCGCTACGCCGAGGCGGTCAGCCTCGGCGAGCACCGGCTGATGACCCGCCCGCGCGACGGCCAGACCTCCGGCTGGTCGAGGCGGCGCTCGCCATCACGCCCGCGGCCGCACTGCGCCGGATGCACGACGTGTTCGGCAACGCGGTGGCGATCGCCGCCTTCGCCGGGCATGCGGCGACGCTCGAGATCGTCCCGCGCATCCGGCTCGCGCACTTTCCCGCCGATCCGCCGGACGTCGCGACGCTGATCGAGCCCTACGCCGAGCCCCCCCTTCGCCTGCCCGGCCGAGGAGGCGGAGGATCCCGCCCCGGTCCTGCGCCGGCACGATGCCGATCCCGACCGCCCGGTGGACACCTGGACGAAGCGCTTCGTGAACACGGCCGGGCCGATGCGCAGGGCCGACCTGCTCGTCACGATGACGCGCGCGATCCAGGCCGAGTTCCGCCACGAGGCCCGCGCTCGAGACGCTCCGGCGCGGCAGCGGCGCCTGCCGCGACCTCGCGCTGCTGATGACGGAGGCGTCCCGCGGCCTCGGCCTCGCCGCGCGCTTCGTCTCCGGCTGCCTCTCTGACGCCGACATCCCCGATGCCGCCACACCGGTGGTCGACGCGGGTGCGACGCATGCCTGGTGCGCGGTCTATGTGTCCGGCGCCGGCCGGATGGAGTTCGACCCCACCAACGGCCTGATCGCCGGTCGCAACCTGATCCGTGTCGCGGTCGCGCGCACGCCCGAGCAGTCGGTGCCGATCGCCGGCTCCTGGAGCGGCGCGCCGGTGAGCTTCCTCGGGCTGGACGTGGACGCCGAAGTCGCGGTCGAGGCCGTGGCTCAGTAGAGTCGGTCGCGGTAGCCGACCAGCGTGTCGGCCTCGGCGGCGTCGGGATCGAGCCCGCCGAGCTGATCGGCGATCATGCGTCCGATCGGCGGGATCGTGCCGGGCGGTACCTGGCGCTCCGGGTTCCAGAGCTCGCTCCGGATCAGCGCCTTGCCGCAGTGGAAGAAGACCTCCTCGAC
>CALKJX010000303.1 GCA_937995555.1 uncultured Elioraea sp. | reverse complement strand
CCAGCGCGGGCGCGCGCCGAGATGGCAGGCGAGATGGATCGAGGGGTTCCAGCCCCCCGAGACCGCCAGCAGATCGGCCTGCATGCGCGTCACCTCACCGCGCGCATCGCGCCAATCGACCGCGGCGAGGCGATGGCGTCCGACCGTGCCGACCACCGTGCCGGCGATCACCTGCGCTTCGGCGCGCTCGGCCTCGGCGCGCAGGGCGGCCGGGATGTCGGCGCGCGGATCGACCACCGCGACCACGTGCACGTCGGCAGCGGCCAGCGCCGAGACCGTGCGCCAGCCGTCATCGCCGGCGGTGAACACGACGGCGCGCTGGCCCGGCCGCACGGCGTAGCGGTGCACGTAGGCGCGCACGGCACCCGCGAGCATCACGCCCGGGCGATCGTTGCCCGCGAACACGATCGGCCGCTCGATCGCACCCGCCGCGACGACGATCCGCCGCGCGACGATGCGCCAGGCGCGCTGGCGCGGCAGGTGCGCCGGCGGCTCGGGCAGATGGTCGGCCACACGCTCCACCGCGCCGACTGTGCCATGGTCGAACAGCCCCCAGGCGGCGGTGCGGCGCAGGATCCGGCAGCGCGGGTCAGCGGCGAGTTCCGCCTCCACGCCTTCCACCCAGCGCGCGGCCGGCATCCCGTCGATCTCCATCGCCTCGGCGAGCGCGCGGCCGCCGAGCCGCCAGTCCTCCTCGACCAGCACGGTGCGCGCGCCGGCGCGGCTCGCCGCTCGCGCGGCCATCAGCCCGGCGGGGCCAGCGCCGACGATCAGCACGTCGCAGTGCAGATGCGCCTTCTCATAGTGATCCGGATCGGGCGCCTCGGCGGCACGGCCGAGCCCGGCGGCGCGGCGGATCAGCTTCTCGTACACGCGTTCCCAGAACGCGGCCGGCCACATGAAGGTCTTGTAGTAGAACCCGGCGGCGAAGAGCGGCGCCAACAGCCCGTTCACCGCCATCGCATCGAAGCGGAGCGAGGGCCAGCGATTCTGGCTCGCGGCTGTGAGCCCGTCGAACAGCTTGAGCGTGGTCGCGCGCGTGTTCGGCTCGCGGCGCGCGCCGGTGCGCAGCTCGACCAGTGCGTTCGGCTCCTCCGGTCCGGCCGAGACCACGCCGCGCGGGCGGTGCAGCTTGAACGACCGTCCGACAAGGTGGATGCCGTTCGCGAGCAGCGCGGCGGCGAGCGTGTCGCCGCCATGCCCCGTGAGCCGCCGTCCGTCGAAGGTGAAGGAGAGCCGTTGCGTACGGTCGATCAGCCCGCCTGCGGCGAGGCGAAAGGGCTGCGCTGCGCCGTGCACAGCGGTCATCGCGCTGCCTCCGGGTCGCGCGCGAGTTCGGCGTGTTCGATCCGGTGCGTGCGCACATCGCGCGTCACCACGATCCAGGCGCGGCAGCCCTGGCCGTGCCACCACAGCTCGCGATGGTTGCCCGCGAGGTTCTCGCGTTCGTGCATGAAGGCATGCCACGCGTCCTCCGTCGCGTCCGGCGCCGGGCGCACGAGACCGGCCGGGCCGAGATAGGTGAACTCCTCGTTGCCGCGGACGCCGCAGCAGGGACAGGGAAGGCGCATCAGTGCAGATTCGGGGTCGCGCCCGCCCCCTTCTCGTCGATCACCGCGCCGGTGCGGAAACGATCGAGCGTGAAGGCCGCATTCAGCGGATGCGGTGCGCCGGTGGCAATGGTGTGGGCGAAGCACCAGCCCGAGGCGGGCGTTGCCTTGAACCCGCCATAGCACCAGCCGCAGTTGAGGAAGAGCCCCGCGATCGGCGTGGTGCCGATGATCGGCGAGCCGTCCATCGACATGTCCATCACCCCGCCCCACTGGCGCAGCACGCGCAGCCGCGAGAAGGCGGGGAACAGTGCGACCGCGCTCTCCATCACGTCGTGCACCACCGGCAGGCTGCCGCGCTGGGCGTAGCTGTTGAAGCCGTCGATGTCGCCGCCGAACACCAGCCCGCCCTTGTCGGACTGGCTGACGTAGAAATGCCCCGCGCCGAAGGTGACGACGGTGTCGAGCACGGGCTTGACCCCCTCGCTGACGAAGGCCTGGAGGACGTGGCTCTCGATCGGCAGGCGCAGCCCCGCCAGCGCGGCGACGCGCGAGGAATTGCCGGCCGCGGCGAGCCCGATGCGGCGGGCGCGGATCGGCCCGCGCGCGGTCTGCACGCCGACCACGCGGCCCTGCGCGATGTCGATCCCCGTCACCTCGCAGTTCTGCAGGATGTCGACGCCGCGCTGATCCGCTGCGCGCGCGTAACCCCAGGCGACCGCGTCGTGGCGCACCGTGCCGCCGCGGCGCTGCAGCAGGCCCCCCTTCACCGGGAAGCGCGCGTTGTCCATGTCGAGCCCCGGCACCATCGCGCGCACGGCGGCCGCGTCGAGCAGCTCGGCATCCACGCCGGCGAGCCGCATCGCGTTGCCGCGCCGCGCATAGGCATCCCGCTGGGCATCGGAATGATACAGGTTCAGCACGCCGCGCTGGCTCACCATGGCGTTGAAGTTGATGTCCTGCTCCAGGCCTTCCCAGAGCTGGAGCGACTTCTCGTAGAAATGCGTGTTCGCCGGCAGCAGGTAGTTGGAGCGGATGATCGTCGTGTTCCGCCCGACATTGCCGGAGCCGATATGGCTTTTCTCCAGCACGGCGACGTTCGTGATGCCGTGCTCCTTGGCGAGGTAGTAGGCGGTGGCGAGCCCGTGACCGCCGCCGCCGACGATCAGCGTGTCGTACGCGGGCTTCGGTTCGGGGTCGCGCCAGGCAGGCGTCCAGTGGCGCTGCCCGGTGAGGGCGCCGCGGAGAAGGGCGAGGGCGGAGTAGCGCATGCCGTAATCGGTCCGTGGGGCTGGTCAGCCGTGCGGGAACTCTGGCAGGGTCGCACGCCGCGACATGCCCGCGAGCGACATCGGATTGACCATGTACGACGTGCCGTCTCGACCCCAAGGCCGGGCCGCGATCCCCTACCGCGCCGCGGAGCAGACGCCGCGGCGCATCGGTGTGCTGCTGATCCCGGGTTTCGCGCTGCTGACCTATGCCTGCGCCGTCGAGCCCTATCGCGCGGCCAACGTGCTGGCCGGCCGCACGCTCTATCGGTGGATGCACGTCTCGCCCGATGGTGGACCGGTGCAGGCGTCGAACGGCGTGTCGGTGATCCCGGATCAGGGCCTCGACCGGCCGGTCGCCGTGGACGACCTGTTCGTCTGCGCCGGCGGCAATCCGGCCGCGTTCGACGATCGGGCCGCGCTGGCCTGGCTGCGCCGCCAGGCGCGCCGCGGCATCCGCATCGGCGGATTGTCGGGCGGCCCGCTGATGCTGGCGCGCGCCGGCCTGCTGCGCGACCGGCGCTGCACGATCCACTGGGAGTACCGGCCTGCCCTGGTCGAAGCGTTCCCCGAGCTCGACGTCACCTCCAGCCTGTTCGAGATCGACCGCGACCGGTGCACCGCCTCCGGCGGTACCGCGACGCTCGACCTGATGCTGGCGCTGATCGCCGCGCGGCACGGGCGCGCGCTGGCCGCGGCGGTGGGCGAGTGGTTCCTGCACACCCAATTGCGGCTGTCCGGCGCGCAGCAGCGGAGCGCGCTCCGGCACCGCTACGATGTCAGCAGCCCCGCCTTGCTGCGCGCTCTCGAACGGATGGAAGCGAGTATCGAGGAGCCGCTGGCGCGCGAGGCGCTGGCACGCGCCGCGCGCGTCTCGGTGCGCCAGCTCGAACGCCTGTTCGCGGCGCAGCTCGGCAGGACGATCCGTGCCCAGTACCGCGCGCTGCGTCTGGACCGCGCGCGCGCGCTGCTCCAGGAGACGACCATGCCGGTGCTGCAGGTCGCGATGGCCACGGGCTTCGTCTCCGCCGCCCATTTCGCGCGCGCCTACCGGGCGCAGTTCGGGCATCCGCCGCGTGCCGAGCGTGCGCGCGCGGGGGGGGGCCGGAGCTGCGGCGGCACGGCGCTCCCAGCGGCGCGTCCCCCGTTGCGCCATGGTCACCTGAACCGTCCCGGCCTTCCGGTGGCCGGGGCCGGTCTGCACGCCGCGGGAGGTGTCGCGGGCGAAGGGCAGCCGTGATGAGGCGGCACGGCCGGGCTGCCCTCTGCCGGTTCCGTCGTCCTCCGACCGCGGATAGTCTGCGCGTCCCACCCGACAGGAGCCCCAGGGCATGGCCGAGAAGTCCTTCGATGTCATCGTCATCGGTGCCGGTCCCGGCGGCTATGTCTGCGCCATTCGCGCCGCCCAGCTCGGGCTGAGCGTGGCGTGCGTCGAGATGCGCGAGACCCTCGGCGGCACCGGCCTGACTGTGGGCTGCATCCCGTCCAAGGCGCTGCTGCAGTCCTCCGAGAAGTTCGCCGAAGCGGCCCATGCCCTCGCCGATCACGGCGTGAAGGTGGACGGCGTGTCGCTTGATCTTGCGCGGATGCAGGCGCGCAAGGGCGAGGTGGTGAAGGCGAACGTGGACGGGGTCGCGTTCCTGTTCCGCAAGAACAAGGTGACATGGCTCAAGGGCCGGGGCCGCATCGCCGCGCCGGGTCGAGTCGAGGTCGCGGGCGAGACCTACGCGGCGAAGCACATCGTCATCGCCACCGGCTCGGAGTCCGTGCCGCTGCCCGGGGTGGAGATCGACGAGCGGACGATCGTAACCTCCACCGGTGGGCTCGCGCTCGATCGCGTGCCCGGCCACCTGGTGGTGATCGGCGGCGGCTATATCGGTCTCGAGCTCGGCTCGGTGTGGCGCCGGCTCGGCGCGAAGGTGACGGTGGTGGAGTTCCTCGACCGCATCGTGCCGACCATGGATGGCGAGGTGGCGAAGCAGTTCCAGCGCATCCTGGCCAAGCAGGGGCTCGCCTTCCGCCTCGGCACGAAGGTGACAGGCGCGCGCAAGGGCGAGGATGGCGTGACGCTGACCGTCGAGCCGGCGAAGGGCGGCAAGACCGAGGAGATCGTCGCCGATGTCGTCCTGGTCGCGATCGGACGGCGCGCCTATACCGAGGGGCTCGGGCTCGCCGAGGTTGGTGTGCAGCTCGACGAGCGCGGCCGTGTGAAGACGACCGACGGTTTCGCCACCGCCGTGCCCGGCATCTGGGCGATCGGCGACGTGATCGCCGGGCCGATGCTCGCCCACAAGGCGGAGGATGAGGGCGTGGCGCTCGCCGAGACGCTGGCCGGCCAGCACCCGCACGTGAACTACGAGGCGATCCCGGGTGTGGTGTACACGTGGCCGGAGGTCGCCTCGGTCGGCGCGACCGAAGAGGAGCTGGAATCGCGCTGCATCGCCTACAAGGCCGGCAAGTTCCCGTTCAGCGCCAACGGCCGGGCGCGCGCGATGGGCGAGACGGACGGGTTCGTGAAGATCCTGGCCGACGCCGTGACCGACCGGCTGCTCGGCGCGCATATCCTCGGCCCCGATGCCGGCACGCTAATCGCCGAATTGGCGCTGGCAATCGAGTTCGGCGCCTCGTCGGAGGATGTCGCCCGCACGAGCCACGCGCATCCCAGCCTGAACGAGGCCGTGAAGGAGGCCGCACTCGCGGCGCACGGCAAGCCGCTGCACCTCTAGCGCCGGGGCAAACCGCCGCGGAAAGGATTCCGCGTGCCGATCCGCGTCCGGCGGCCTAGTGTCGGCCGGGGAGGTCGCCGGGAATGTCCCAGACCGCACGGATCCGCGCGATCATCGCCGGGCATCGCGCCCAGGGCCAAGGGGCTCAGGCGCTGGCGACCGCGGTCCGCAACCGTCTCGGCAACCGCGCGACGGCCGCCGAAATCGCCGAGACGGTGGCGTACTGCCGCGAGATTCTCGATGCCGTGCCGATCCTGCTCGACCGCCTGCGCGAGGCGGCGCGCGAGCAGGGAGTGGCGGCGGTGATCGAGCCGATGCTGGCCCACGCCGAGGCCTATTTCGTCAATCCGGTGGATGTCCTGCCCGAGGCGATGCTGGGTGAACTCGGGCTGCTGGATGACGCCTATCTCGCCCTCAATGCCATCCGCAGGGTGCAGGTCGAGCCCGACCCGCTGATCCGCATCGATCTCGCCGCGCCGTTGGCGTTCCTCGGGCAGTTGCTCGGCGCGTCCGGGCTGGACCTGTTGAAGGCCGAACTGGCCAGGTCGGAGCAGATCCTGCTCGGGCAAGCGGCGCGCGTGAAGGCAGCGGAGGAGGAGCGTCGGCGCGCCGCCGCCCCCAGGCAGGCCGCGGCACCGAGGCGCCTGCCGCCTTCGCCCCAGGGCGGCCGGCGAATGTGCACCGCCTGCGCCGGCCTCGGCAGCACGAGTTGCGGCGCTTGCGCGGGCTACGGCTACCACACCAGCCGCTCCTCGCGGGTCGACTGGCGGGGCAACGTCGACTACGTGACCGACCGCGTGCCCTGCAGCTGTGCCGGCGGGCAGATCATCTGCAGGACCTGCGGCGGCGCGGGATACGTCTGAGTGACCGTTCGAGGATGGCTTGGGGCGACGCGGCTGGGGGTGATTCGCGCTCTGGATGTGGAAGCGGGAGACCCGAGGCTGGATGGCCGGGCTTGGCGGGAAGACGAAGCGCCTTCCGTCTGAGCTGACGGACGCGGAATGGGCGCGGATCGAGCCGCTGCTGCCCAAGCCGTCGCGGCGGGGGGCGCAAGCCGTCGGTCGATCTGCGCGAGGTGCCGAACGCGATCCGCCATGTGGCCCGCAGCGCGGGCGGCT
>CALKJX010000302.1 GCA_937995555.1 uncultured Elioraea sp. | reverse complement strand
CCGCCGCGGAGGTCGGCTGTGTTGCCACCGGAGAGGTGGAACGTGATCGGCTTGCCGCTCCGGTTGGCCGCTGCGTGGATCGTCGCGGTCCGTCCACCACGCGAGCGCCCGATGGCTTGCGCGCGCTCCCCCCTTCCCCCCGAGGCACGGCGATGCGCCTTGGCGCAGGTCGCATCCGGCAAGACCTCAGCGGACGGGCCGCCAGCGGTGGCGAGCGCCTCGAAGATGCGCCGCCGGACGCCCTTGATCGCCCAGCGGACGCAGCGGCTGTGCAGCGTGGTGGACCGTGCTCCCGCCGCGCATGCCGCCAGGGTCAACACGGGCGCAGCACCTGGACGATGCCGCCGATCACACGCCGGTCGTCCACCCGCGGCTTGCCGCGCCTATCCGTCGGCAGCAGCGGCGCAAGACGCCGCATCCGCGCCGCGCTCGGCCAAAACAGCTCGCTGATCCCGGTTCCCCTCCTCACAGCCAAGGGAACCGCCCTGAATCACGCCAAGCCGCGTCGTCCAGAGAAGCTTCAGGGGGCCGAATCCGAGAGACCACTTCTTGGCGAAGCGATGATTTCCGCGCTCGGCGGTGAACCGCACCAGCCTCTGGCCATGGTTATTGATGTCGCCAATTCGGGGGGCACCGTACCCTCTGTGCGTTGCGCCAGGTATATGAGGCCAGGGCGCGCTGTGCGATGCGGCTCTCCGTCAGCCGCCAAGTTCAAACTGGAACATTACCCAGGACTTCCCCCGCTGGACAGGCGGTCCGCGCTGTGGATATTGTCGCCCGGATGCAACCGGCCCGCGCCCTCTCTGCCTGCACCGCGCCCCGCGCGGATCTCGGCGCGCGCGCCCTCCTTCCGCTGCTCCTTCGACTTACCCGCCCCTGGGCGTGACGCCTTCGCGCCGAGACGCGCAGAAGCACCGCTCAGGGGAGACCCCGAGGCAAGTCGCATATCCAGGGTTCAGGAGCAGACCATGACCACCATCACCCATCCGTCGTTCGGCGAGGTCGCGCCCGACCGGATCATCATGTTCGACACCACGCTGCGCGACGGCGAGCAGTCGCCCGGGTTCAGCATGAACCTGGAGGAGAAGCTGCGCATGGCGGAGGCGCTGGAGGATCTCGGCGTCGATGTGATCGAAGCCGGGTTCGCCATCGCCTCGCCGGGCGACTTCGCCTCCGTGCAGGCGATCGCCGAGAAGCTGCAAGGCACGGTGGTGTGCAGCCTCGCGCGGTCGGGCCGGGCCGACATCCAGGCCGCGGCCGATGCGCTGAAGCCCGCCCGGCGCAAGCGCATCCACACCTTCATCAGCACCTCGCCGCTGCACATGAAGTACAAACTGCAGATGGAGCCCGAGGCCGTACTGCAGGCGGTGATCGACAGCGTCACCTTCGCGCGCCAGTTCACCGACGATGTCGAGTGGTCGGCCGAGGATGGAAGCCGCACCGAGCCCGACTTCCTCTGCCGCTGCGTGGAGGCCGCCATCAAGGCAGGGGCGACCACGATCAACATTCCAGACACGGTGGGCTATGCGGTGCCCGAGGAGTTCGCGGCAATCTTCACCATGCTGCGCGAGCGGGTGCCGGGCGCCGACAGGGTGATCTTGTCGGCGCATTGCCACAACGATCTGGGACTCGCGGTCGCCAACACGCTCGCCGCGATCAAGGCGGGCGTGCGCCAAGTCGAGTGCACCATCAACGGCATCGGCGAGCGCGCGGGCAATGCCGCGCTGGAGGAGATCGCGATGGCGCTCAAGACGCGCCACGACGCGATGCCCGCCGACAGCGCGATCGTGACGCGCAACATCGTGCGCACCTCCAAGCTGCTCGCCACCATCACAGGGTTCGACGTCCAGCCCAACAAGGCGATCGTCGGCCGCAATGCCTTCGCGCACGAGGCGGGCATCCACCAGGACGGGATGCTGAAGCACGCCGGCACCTACGAGATCATGACACCGGAGAGCGTGGGCTGGGCGAAGTCGAGCCTGGTGCTCGGCAAGCACTCGGGCCGTGCCGCGTTCCGCGACAAGCTGAAGCAGCTCGGCTACGGCGAGATCGGCGACAACGCGCTGAACGACGCGTTCCAGCGTTTCAAGCGGCTGGCGGACGCGAAGAAGGTGGTGTTCGACGAGGACATCGTCGCGCTGGTGGATGACGAGGTCGTGCGTGCGCATGACCATGTCCGCTTCGTCTCGCTGGATGTGCATGCGGGCTCGAAGGGGCCGCAGCGCGCGGTGCTGGAACTCGACATCGACGGTGAGATCCGCAGCGCCGAGTCGACCGGCGATGGGCCGGTGGACGCCACCTTCAAGGCGATCCGGATGCTGTTCCCGCACGAGGCGGAACTCAAGCTCTTCCAGGTGCACGCCGTGACCGAGGGTACCGACGCGCAGGCCAAGGTGACCGTGCGGCTGGAGGAGAGGGGCAAGCTGGTGGACGGGCAGGGGGCCGACACGGACACGCTGGTGGCGTCGGCGCGCGCCTACATCCACGCCCTCAACAAGCTGATGGTGAAGCGGCTGCGCACCGCGCCGGCCGCACCTTCCGCCTGACGCCCGGCCGGATCAGGCCGCGGCCGTGGCCTGATCCGGTTCGGTCTGCCGGCCGCGCCGCCGGATCGCCATCGTAAGGCGGAGCTCCGTCCCGGCCGCGTCGCTCTCCGTCGTCAGCGTCGCACCGAGCTGGCGCGCGAAGCCGTCGATCAGCATCTTGCCGAGACCGCCGCCCGGCTCGGTATCCTCGTTCTCCTGCGACGCATCGATGCCGATCCCGTCGTCGCGCACCGTCAGCGTCAGCGTCTCGCCCTCGCGGCGCACCGCAACCGAGACCGTGCCGCTGCGCTCGTCCGGGAAGGCATATTTCACCGCGTTGGTGACGGCCTCGGTGATGATCAGGGCGAGCGGCACCGCCTCGTCCGAGCCGAGGATGAGGTCGGGGGCCGAGACCTCGAGCGCGATGCGCTCGCCCGGCGTCTCGCCCAGCGCCTCGAAGAGCTGGCCGCAGAGCTCCTCGAGGAAGGTGCCGAGCGCGATCGTCTCGAAATCGCTATGGGTGTAGAGGTGCCGGTGCAGCGTGGCGAGCGCGCGGACGCGGTCGCGCGCGGTGCCGAACGCTGCGCGGGCTTCGGCCGAACGCACCCGCCCGGCCTGGAGGTTCAGCAGGCTGGCGACGATCTGAAGGTTGTTCTTCACCCTGTGATGAATCTCGGCCATCAGCAGGTCGCGCGAGGCGAGGGCGGAGCGCAGTTCCCTCTCCCGCGCGCCGAGTGCGGTCGAGGCCGCGGTCATCGCCTGGGCGAGCGCGTGCACCTCCGTGGGCGCGCCGCGCAACGGGCCGGGATCGAAACGGCCTCCCCGGCTCCGCCAGGAGGCAACCGCGGTGCTGAGCGCGCGAAGCGGCCGGATCACGCTCATATGCGCGCCGATCGCGACCGCGCCGAGGCAGGCGACGAGCAGAACGCCGAGCTCGATCATGCGCCGGATGACCGCGCGTCTCGCGGCTGCCTGATGGGTTTCCGAGGCGAGCCCGACGACCAGCCTGAGATCGTCGCCAAGGGACATCGCCCCGTAGGCGTAGGGCTCACCGCCCATGCTCGGGGCATCGACCTGGGTGACCGTGCCGCGCCGCAGCGTCGCCCAGGCGGAAAGCACCGGCAGCGTCGCCTCGGTTGCGGTATCGGTCAGCGGAAAGCTGCGCCCGCCGTCATCCATCAGCCACAGCGCCGTGTCGGCGCGCGCGGCCGGCCGTGTCTGCAGCACCAGGTGATCGAGCGACAGTCCGAGTCCGACCACGGCGACGAGGTCGCGTTCGCGCCGCACCGGCTGCGCAGCGGCGACGATGTTTCGGCCGGTGATGCGACCGATCTGAATCTCGCTCAGAACGAAGCGGTTCTTCTGCACCGCATCGCGGAACCAGGCGGCTTCGGCAAAGGACTCGCCGCGCGGTGCCGGAATGGCGCTGCAGCGGGTCCGCCCCGCGCCGTCGACCACCCAGATGTTGCTGTAGCGCCCACCCTGCAGACTCAGCACCTCGATCAGCGCGCGGTCGCAGGCGTCCGGATCGCCGGCGATCAGCGCGTCGTTGCGGGCGAGCGCGGTCAGGATCTGCTCGGCGCCATCGATCACCACCTGATGGCGCGCCACCGCCGCTTCGCGCACGAGGGCGACGCGTTCGCGCGCGGCCTGCCTGGCCTCGCGGTGGAGATCGACCGCGCTCTGGCCCACCAGCACGGCGACGGGGATGGTGCCGATCAGGGTGAGGCCGATCAGCCGCGCCCGCACCGACGCGAGCAGATGAGCCTGGATCGGCCGTCGCCCTGCATGCGGGGCTTCGCCGACCCCCGATCCCCCTGCGGCTGCCGGCGGCTCAGGGTTCCTGCTTGCCCTTGTCACCCTCGATCAGCCGCAGCAGATCCTCCGGAATCGGTTCCTTGGCGACACGGTCGAACATCTGGTGCAGCTGGCGGTCGAGCCAGGCATCGAACGCGTTGGTCACATCCGCCTGTCCCTTGGCGCCGCGGCGGCGCGGGGGCTGCTGTCCGCCATCTGCCGGCATCGTGCGTTTCGGCGTGTCGCCCATAGCCCCTCAAGCGGTGCCTGCGCCCGCGCAGGCCACCCGCGCGCTTTCGCCACACGGGGATGAGGTTAACGCGCGGGCCGGACGGAGGCCAGATTCGCGAGCCAACGCCTTGGCCCGGCGGCCGGGCGCTGCCTCCTCGCCGAGCAGGGCGCGCTCGAGTGTGGCGCGGGCGCGGAACACCCGGCTCTTAACCGTGCCGACTGCGCAGCCGGTGACGTCGGCCACCTCCTCGCAGGAGAGGCCGTGCAGGGTCACCAGCAGCAGGGTCTCGCGCTGGTCGGCGGGCAGCCGGTCGAGCGCGCGCGCGAGCTCCTTGGCGACCAGGCGGTCGGCCGGGTCGGCGGCGCAGGCGAGGGCTTCGATCGGGGCGTCCTCGATCGCGAGCTTCGGGCGGTGCTTGCGCACATCGCTGATGAAACGGTTGCGGAGGATCCGGTGCAGCCAGGCGGCCAGGTTGGTGCCGGCCCGGAACTGCCCGCGCGCGGCGAGCGCGTTCAGCACGGTGTCCTGGACGAGATCCTCGGCCGCGGCCCGATTGCGCGTCAGCGCGAGCGCCTGGATGCGGAGCTTCGGCAGCAGCGCGATCAGGTCGTCGTGGAACGTGTCGGGCACGTTGTCGGTCCTCCAGCCGTTTCCGATGACCGACCAACGCCGTGCGCATGGAAAAGGTTGCACGGAATCGTCCGGGCCCGTCCGGCCGGGCCCCGTGGCGTGGGAACCGGGCCCGGCGGGGGGCGTTGAGCGAGTGTCACGGTTGCGCGAGATGGAGAAGGAGAGCCCCGATGCGCATGTCCCTCGCCCTGGGTCTGGCCCTCGCGGTCACCGGCGCGATGCTGCTGGCGATGGGCCTGAACGCCACGGATGCCCCAGCCGAACAGATCACCGAGGCGCTGACAGGTCGTCGTTCGGAGCGGACCGAGTGGTCGCTGATCGGCGGGGCGGCATTGCTGGTCGCCGGCGCGGTGCTGGCCGGTGCGGCGCTGGTGCACGCGCGCGGGTGATACGCCGCCGGCTCGGGCTCAACCGCCCACGGCTCACGTGCTCGTGATCGCAATGCCCGATCGGCCCAGCAGCCGCGCGAGTGTGGTGCGCGCGCGGCTCACCCGGGCTTTCATGGTACCGGTGGCGGTGCCGCAGATCAGCGCGGCGTCCTCGTACGAGAATCCCTGCGCGCCGACCAGCAGGATCGCCTCGCGCTGGGCGGGCGGCAGGCGACGCAGCGCACGGTCGAGTTCCCCCATCGCCATGTGGGCCTCCTGGCCGGGCGGGGTGCCCGGTTCGGGTGGCATCTCCTCGCGTGGCCGCTGCCGGCGCAGCCCCTGGCGGAACAGGTTGCGCTGGATCGTGAACAGCCAGGCGCGCAGATTGCTGCCCGGCTCGAACTGCCGCCAGGCGGCGAGCGCGCGCAGTGTCGTCTCCTGCACCAGGTCGTCCGCCGCCGCGGCGTCGCGCGCGAGGAACCGCGCGAAGGCGCGCAGTTCCGGCAGCAGCCCGATCAGCTCGGCCCGGAACGCCGCCTCACTCCTGTCGTCGGTCAATGCCGTCCCCGCTTGCCCAGCCCTGTCGCGGCATGACAGACGATGCCCCACGATCGGAGGAGAGCGATGAGCGAGGATCTCCTGCGCGCCCTGCCGCGGGCGCGGCGATACGCGCGGGCGCTCGCCGGCAGCCGGGAGGCGGGCGACGCGCTGGTGCGCGAGGCCCTGCTGGCGCTGCGCGAGGCGCCCCCCGAGGGTGACGGGGCGGCGGTGATGCTGGCGCTGTATCGCGCGGTGTCCGATCGGGTGCCGAAGACCGCCGAGCCCACGGCCGGGCTCGGCGTGCGCGAGCGCCAGGTGCTGCTGCTGACCGCGCTCGAGGGGCTCACGCCCGACTCGGCGGGCGCGGTGCTCGGCCGCTCGGCCGCTGAGGTCGCCGACATCGCGGCCGCCGCGCGCGAGCGGCTGCGCGCGGCCGCCCAGGCCGATGTGTTGATCGTCGAGGATGAGCCGATCATCGCCATGGACCTCGGCCAACTAGTCGCCGCATGTGGCCATCGCGTGGCCGGCATTGCCGCGACCCAGGCCGAGGCCGTGGCGCTCGCGCGCAGCCTGAACCCCACCCTGATCCTGGCCGACA